>CAZJXH010000108.1:0-11669 GCA_964549475.1 uncultured Oscillospiraceae bacterium | reverse complement strand
TTGTTCCATCTGGTAATAATCCATTTCTTTTCGTAAGCGATTGCCCTGGGTGACAAATAGAAGGGATAAGCGATTCCCGTCAATCTGACAGGAATCATCGAGGCATTTCCTGAAAAATAAAAAAGAAATGCGCCTCTCTCCCAACCTATTACCGAAGAGTAATATATAGCCGGAAAATTGACCATATGCTTTATTCTATTTCACATGACACAATTCCCTGATATTAATGCTCATGTCTTTATAAGTCATTTCGGATGATAACAATACCAGATAGTCCCCTGGTAATATTTTTGTGTCACCATTTGGAACGATATCCTTCACCCCGCGGTGAATACTGACTACCAGTGTTCCTTGAGGCCAATCGATCTCTCCGACGGTCATTCCTGATACTGCACTGCCAAGTTCAACCGGAATTTCTATCAATCCGCCGGCTTTATCGTTTTTTAGGGTTCCTTCATTTTCATTAACCATGTGGTCCAGGAGGGCCTCATAAATCGGAGTCACTTTTAGGACATCCGACAGCAGCAGTGCGATAAACGAGCATGCAGCGACTGGCAGCAAGTGCACTAGAGAACCAGTCATCTCGGCAGTCAACAAAATGGCTGTGATGGGGGCTTTTACCGAACTGGCCAAGGCTCCTGCCATTGCACAGACGGCAAAATCGGCCATATATTCCGCCGGCAATCCACAATGGATCGCAACGCTGCCGAGAACGCCTCCGGAAAGCGCGCCGACAGCAAGAATCGGCATGAAAATCCCTCCTGGGATACCGCTGCCGAAACTCGTGCAGGTAAATACCATCTTGACAAAAAAGAAAACAAGCAGGATGATAAATCCCGTGTTCAAATTTTCTGACAATTGGATCAGATTCTGGCCTCCCCCTAAAACCTGAGGAAGAAACAACCCGCAAGGGAGTGCAATAGCCAGTGCAATCATCGGGCGAATCCGGGCCGGGAGCTTGTTGTAAAGAGTTTGGAATCCCAACAGGGCTTTATTCATCAGCGCTCCCGATAACCCGGATATAATGCCCAACGGCAACAGCCAGAAATAAAGTGTTTCAGGAAGTTGAGGAATTGCATTAAAGCTCAAAACCGGTTTAAGTCCGAAAAAATATTTAGACACAACATCTGCAGTCAAAGAAGCGGTTGTAGCAGCAATTAGTACAAGGGGCGAAAAGCTTCTATGTACTTCTTCCAAAGTAAAAACAATTCCAGATAGAGGAGCATTGAACGCAGCTGACAGCCCGGCTGCCGCCCCCCCTGTTATCAGATAATTCTCTTCAAGCTTGTTCTTGCTGATCTTTTTGGCAATTGCCTGGGCACCTGATGCGCCGATTTGGATTGATGGGCCTTCTCTTCCCAATGAAAGGCCAAAAAAAGATGAGATAATACCGGCAAGGAATCGCACAGCAAGGATCGCATACCATTTCATCTTCAATCCATATAGAACAAGCCCTTCGACCTGTGGGATTCCGCTGCCTTTTGCCATCGGTTCTATTTTTACAAGCCAGGAAATAAACAAACCAACTAAAATAATCAATATGATCCAGGGAATAAGAATCACTGGATTAAGCTTCATGAAAGCATATGTTTTCGCTGCAATCCTGTTGCCGTATTCAATGCATAACCGGTACAGCACGACCAGCAGCCCTACAATCAGCCCGGATAATATCCCTTTTATCGCAACATTCCACTTCAATTCGTTCAAGCTTGACATTATTCTATATATTTTGGATCTGACCACTTCTAAATTACCTCCAAGCATTTCTATCTCCGGGAAAAGTATAACATATTATTTTTAGTATTCAAATCTCGCCGGAAATATTTCAGGTGGCCATGGTATGACAATTTGCCGCCTTTGCTTTTTAAGTATTTTCTAAGACAATCCGTGTTTTTTCCTTCCCATTATTCTCCGCATTCGTCATGGTGCTGATGTTCGTGGCACACAGAGCCCGTGGATTCCAATTCTCCATTCAGGTATTTCTTTGCCAGCTCTCCGGCATCCCCTTGTGCGCCTGTAATGACTTCAATGTTTTTTTCATTGAATATTTCAACGGCGCCTCCGCCCATTTCGGTCAATAAGCATACCGGTAAAAGGTCCTAATCATCCTGCCATAAGCAGCGCGATGCTAGTACCCAAACCGAGCTGGGTCTTTGCAGCGCCAAGCGCTACAATATAGATCGAGAGATATGGAAAGACCATCTGGTAACCAAATCTTTCCAAGGACGTCCGAGCTCCAGTGGCCTTCCAATCACAATCCTGTCTTTTCCAAAATTGATAAACATTGCTCAAATAATTTATACGAGTAATTTTCTCAGCTGCCATCTTCATTTTCATATTGCTGTTCTCCATTGTAATATCGCCAATATTGCACATATAAGCCACGTAAATACCATAATTATCTCGCTCTTTTGTAATTAGTTTTCTAAACTCAAAAGAGTGAACTTCCATGAACAGTTACAGGTTTTATCGGTTATATCAGGATAACAGCTTATTGCTTCACACGTAAATCTATCATCAATTGTTTTTGCAAAATAGGTGTATTCAATAATCCCGACGGATTTGCAAGGATGAAACTCCATCCCCTTTCTTTTTCTGGCGTTTTGTACCCGGCAGTCCAGTGTTCGATAAATCAGTACGTCATCCTTTATTATTATCTCGTCCTCGTTGATATTTGCGTACATCCGAAAAGACAATGCCCGTTTTAATCCTTCAATGCCGGCCTGATCCGGCAACTTTAAAAATTTTTTAATTCTGCTCGCTTCTACTGCAGTAAAGTTTTTCCAGGCATTTTTATCATGTTCGATCGCTTCGTCCATTCCATATTTTTGTTCGATAGACTGAAACCAGACACCATCCATGGCTAACCAATTCTTGGAATAGATATCGATTAATTCCAGCAACTCATCCCTTGTTAATTTCTCCATTATTTTATTGCCCATGAAAGAACTCCTTTATCGCCTATCTGCTGATTCTCATCTCAACCTTTCCATCCTCATGGTTTCCTTTTTTGGCATTCAGGGCAATATCCGTAAATGTCCAGCTTATGCCCCTCAATCTTGAAATTCGTTTTTTCTTCAATTGTTTTTTCATAGTTTTCTAAAGGGCAATCATCAATAGCAAGAATTTTTTTGCATTCAAGACAAACCAGATAATGCCTGTGCACCATATGATTAAGTTCATAAAGCGTCCTGTTGTCTCCCGAAATATTCAATTTATTAACGAGACTCTTATCATTCAATGACTCAAGGGTTCTATAAACTGTGGATAAATTTGTAGATAGGCCTTTTTTCTGTAGAGCGATAAAAACCTCTTCCGCAGCGATCGGTTGATTGTTTTGCTCCAAAATTTCAAGTATGGAGGTGCGATGTTTTGTATTTTTTAGTCCGCTTCTCTTTAAATCATTGATAAAATCGGTATGTTTCGTGATAATCATCTCTGTTACCCTCTATGTTTTTCCAATTATTTCAGAATTCTGCTTTCTTCTAAATCGAATAAAAATTAATCTAATCATATAAGATATAAGATAACACATAACAGACAAAATTACGATAACCGCTCCAGATGGAATGTTCATTTCATAGGATATGAACAGTCCTGCCAGACAGTAGGCGCTTCCAAGCAGTACGGAATAAATCATTCGATTTTTAAGATTGAAGCTTAGCATACCTGCGGTAGCAGCAGGGGCTGTAAGTAAAGCCAGCACAAGAATGATACCAACTACCCGGATTAAAACCACTACAGTCATTGCAATAAGAATTAAAAGCAGATATTCTAAAAAGGCTGTTTTAATTCCGATGATGGAAGCAAATTCTTCGTCAAAAAAATAGGCTTTCCATTGATTGAAAAAAGTTATAATAACAAGCACTACAAGAAACGTCAGACTTATCATCAGGTAAAGATCGAATTTTGTTACGGACAAAATATTGCCAAAAAGATAGGAGTTTAGATCGGGAGGGTATCCAGGCATGAGTGCTATGAAAAGAATGCCCAAAGCCATTCCCAACGACCAAAACAGACCGATTACCACATCAGATCGCGCACCGCCTTTTCTCTTAATATATCCAATCCCCAGTGCCGCACCTATTGAAAATAAAAAAGCTCCCAGGATTGGTTCAAAGCCCAAAAGATAACCCAGTCCAACGCCTCCGTAAGAAGTGTGTGCTATGCCTCCGCTCATCATGACCAATTTTTTTTCAATGATGACAACACCAATCATGCCACAAACAATGCTTGAAAGAATTCCCGCCAGCAGAGCATTCTGTATAAACTGATACTCAAAAAGTGCCTTGATCAATTCATTCTCCCTCCTCATGTTCTTTTAGCACCCTGTGCGGCACACCGTGGGCAATTAGGTCAACCGGGCAGCCATAAAGAGCATGGACTATGCTGTCTGTCAGTTCAGGTTCTCCATGATACACCAGGTGGTTGTTAAGACAAGCCAATCTATGAACTTGAGAGGAAATGGCAAGCAGATCATGGGTGACAAGGATAATGGTCATATTTTTATTCAGATCCGCCAATAAACCATATATTTGATTGCGAGAAGCTGCATCTACACTGGCGGTCGGTTCATCTAAAAGTAAAAGTTTTGGGCTTACAGCAAGTGCTCTGGCAATTAACATTTTCTGAAATTCTCCGCCGGAAAGCTCCGCAATTTGACGGTTTGCAAGATTCTCGATTCCAACTTTTTCAAGGAGTTCTTGTGCCATTTCCTTATCTCTATTCGTAAATCGAAAAAAAGGAAATAATCCCGGCTTTATTATTCCAGTTAAAACAACTTCGAGTAGAGTGATCGGAAAACGCTTGTCAAGTGACGTAAGTTGTGGTACATATCCAACTGTTTTCCCATTCTTACCAGGATTGTTTCCATAAATCTGCACAGTCCCTGAAAATATAGGAACAAGCCCAAGAATCGCTTTAAGAAGTGTGGACTTTCCTCCGCCGTTTGGACCTATGATTCCTAAATATTCACCATCGGTCACATCAAGACAAATCCCCGATATTGCAGGCAGCTGTCCATAATATATGGATAAGTCATCAATATGAACCGCAGGTTCACTCACCGCATAACCTCCGCCATTGTTTCTGCCATTTTTTTAAGATTTCCAATGTAATCTGCGGCTAATGGCGCAAGTTGTATGGTTTTCCCTACAATTTCCTCGGCAAAGGCTTCTGATTGTTTGCTGTCGATTTCTTCCTGATAGAAAATCACCTTTATCTCTTCTTTTTTCGCAAAATCGATCATATCCTGCAAATGCTTTGCCGTAGCTTCTTTCCCTTCCTCTTCCAATGCATACATTATCAGACCATAATCATCGGCAAGGTACCCAAAAGCAGGATGATATACAATCATTTTTCTGTTTTTCACATTCTCGAGCGTGCTTGTTATCTGCTGATCAAGAGCATCAAGTTGGGCGATATAAACCGCAGCATTTTTTTCGTAGATCTCCTTGTTTGCCTGATCCAGTTTTCCCATCTCCCGTGCAATCCCCTCAATCATTACCTTGACTCTTTTTGGTGAAAGCCAAATATGCGGGTCTCTTCCTCCCGATTCGAAAGTTCTTTCCGGATAAGCGGCAGCGACTTCGTCTGCAAGAGAGATTACTTTGATATCCCCGGCATCAGGGAGAATATTCGCTTCCTCCGTTGGCACTCCGATCGAAAAATAAAGGGATGATTTACTGAATTTTTCCATAAGCTGCGGAGTTGGCTCATAATTTTCCGGGCTGTTACCTGGAGGGACAAGAGTTATAACCTCCGCCAAATCTCCACAAACCACCTCTACAAAAGTCTGTTCCGGTACAATCGTCACAGCAATGATTGGTTTTGCATCTGTATCACCGCTTGTTTTTTTTGTCTTCTCCTTATTGTTGCAGCTGCCTGTAGAAAAAGCCAGACAAGTAATCATCATGAAGCTTATAAAAATGCTAAAGTTTTTTTTAGAATTCATATTTTCCTCCCCTCGAAAAAGCACAGTTATTGCGAATGACTTGCATTTGCAATAACTGTATATTACAATGATTATGGTCATATGTCAATATGTTTATCTATATCAAACTTGGCAAATCGCACTTTTTGTAATAGTTTACAATCGCATTCTTAAGCGCAGTCGCTCCAAGAACGGAACAATGCAGTTTATTTTCAGGTAATCCATCAAGTGCTTCTGTTATATCAGCGTTCGTTAATTTCAACGCTTCTTCCAGAGATTTCCCCTTCACCAGTTCAGTTGTCATACTGCTTGTTGCAACGGCAGCAACGCATCCGAACACCAGAAAGCTTATTTCTTCAATTCTATTCTCTTTCACCTTGATATAAATTGTGAGAGAGTCGCCGCAACTCGGATCTCCGCTTCTTCCTTCTGCATCGGCGTCAGGCATGCTTCCGACGTTTCTGGGGCACATGAAATGCTCGATGACCTTGTCCGTGAATGATTCGCAAAACATTATACTACTTCCTTTACTCTCTTTATTTGTTTCATGCTTTATGCAAAGCATGAATTTCCAATTTTAAATTTCCAATACTTCTGAAAGTGCCAATAAGGCAATTCCCATCATAACTGCCACAATAATGAAATATTGCTTATATGCCAGTTTCTCTTTTAAAAATATTCTTGAAAGAAGTACGGAAAAAACGCTGTAAGAAGCAATCAGCGGAGCAACAATAATTGCATTTCTGGACATTGCAAACACATAAAAAAACTGACCCATAGTTTCGAAAATCGCTGCAACACCCCTGTCTTTTTCTTTAAACAGATTGAACTGCTCCTTTTTCACTTTTAAAAATACAAAAGCGATGACTGCGCAGATAAAAAACGTAAATTCATAAGCCAGCAGCGCTTCATCCTCGCCGATAAGAGCTAATTCATCCAGGTAAACCGCATCCATGAAAGTCCCCAATCCATCAATAATACAGTATAAAATCGGGAAGGCGATCGCTGCTAATCCCTTATGATATTTCTTATCATTCTCGTTTATTATCAACAATCGCTTGGAAGCATGTTTTTCCAGCACCGCTAGTGCAACAATTCCAGACGTGATAATGATAATTGCGCCAGCTTCTGATATGCTTAATGTATGAGTGAAAAAAATAAATATCAATATGGATGTCACTGCTCCGGACGAATTCTGAACCGGAGAAGAAATAGATAACGCAATATATCGAAGACCGAAATACCCAATAGCCATGGATAAAATATACATAAACGATACCGGAAAATAAGTTATCAGATAAATCGGGGAGAAGGAAATATCATGAG
Organism: uncultured Oscillospiraceae bacterium; assembly: GCA_964549475.1. Taxonomy (GTDB): domain Bacteria; phylum Bacillota; class Clostridia; order Saccharofermentanales; family UBA5734; genus JBBQKF01. The sequence continues at coordinate 4,411 of CAZJXH010000108.1, read as the reverse complement.
TCAGAATATAGGCAAAACCGTGGACCCCCATAACAAGACCAACCATTATTATTGTTTTAACATGACTTAATTTATCAGTCGGTGTAGCACCCTTTTTATAAAACAAATCAGCAAAAGCCCATGAAAAAGTCGTTAACAATGCAAAAATCAGCCACATATCATGCTTACTCTTATTATCCTTTATTCAACTAAATTGGTCTTCGGTTTTATGGGCTTATGCTCACAACATTTATTGTAGTGCTATTTCTGGCATATGTCAATATTTATTCCAAATTCTATTGACAAAGCCATAATGATAAAATACAATATATGTTGTATCTATGATGTTGAAAAATAATATATGTTGTGGTTTTTGACTTTTTTCTATGTATTTCATGCAGATAAAAATATATAAAAGGTGGGCTTGTTGTGATGCTTAATCAGATAATTAAAAGAAACCATTCGTCTGTTATTTTCAAGAAAGAGAAAATCGTTCTGGCAATTTTCAAGGCGGCAACTGCTGTGGGCGGGAATGATTTTGCCACATCCGAGAAGTTAGCGGACGAAGTTATAAAAATAGCAGAAGAGCGATATCCCGACGGAATTGCTAACGTCGAAGGAATACAGGACATTGTTGAAAAAGTCCTTATTGAAAGTGGGCATGCAAAAACAGCCAAGGCCTATATTCTGTACCGCGAAAAAAGGCGTTCGGCACGAGAGTCAAACGCTCTTATCGGCGCAACGATCAACATGTTTTCAGAATATCTGAACGAAAAGGATTGGCAGGTCAATGAAAACGCCAATACACAGAAATCAATAAACGGTCTTAACAATTATATTCGTGAGGCTTTTACAAAGAACTATTGGCTGCATGAGATTTATCCGGACGAAATCCGGGATGCACATTTAGCAGGATGCATACATATCCATGACCTTGGTTTTTTCGGACCTTACTGTGCAGGGTGGGACCTGAGACAAATTCTCATGAATGGTTTTGGCGGCGTCCCTGGGAAGGTGGAATCAAAACCACCCAAACATCTTCGTTCCTTTCTAGGGCAAATCGTCAATTCAACTTTTACAACGCAGGGTGAAAGTGCTGGAGCACAGGCATGGTCATCTTTTGATACCTATTGCGCTCCATTTATCAAATACGATCAGCTTGACTACAAAACCGTCAGGCAAGCCCTGCAGGAATTCATATTCAACCTGAATGTCCCTACAAGAGTTGGCTTCCAGTGCCCATTTTCAAATTTGACTTTTGACATCATGGTACCACGTACGTTGAAGGATGAACATGTTATTGTCGGCGGTAAAATGATGCCTGAAACATATTCAGATTTTCAGCCAGAAATTAACATGATAAACACCGCATTTTGCGACGTCATGATGGAGGGCGATCGAAAAGGGCGGGTGTTTACATTCCCGATTCCGACAATAAACGTCACAAAAGAATTCGAATGGGACAGCCCTGTCGTTGAAAAATTCATGGAGATCACCTGCAAGTATGGTATTCCCTATTTTTCGAATTATATTAATTCTGACTTGTCCCCCGACGACGCACTATCCATGTGCTGCAGACTGCGTTTAGACACAAAAGAGCTAAGAAAACGTGGAGGAGGCCTTTTTGGCTCTAACCCGCTGACCGGCTCAATAGGTGTTGTGACAATTGATTTGCCAAGGCTTGCATACCTTTCAAAAAGTGAATCAGAATTTTTTGTTAGACTGTGGCAGCAGATGAACACAGCAAAAAACAGTCTGGAAATAAAAAGGAAGGTCATTGAAGAACAAACGGATAAGGGATTGTATCCGTATTCTGCCAACTATCTGAAGGATGTCAAGCAAAGAACAGGCTATTATTGGTATAACCATTTCAATACAATCGGGCTCATCGGGATGAACGAAGCATGTCAGAATTTGTTTGGATATGATAATGATCTTACCACGCAAGAAGGACAAAAGCTTGCCATAAGAACCCTTAATTATATGCGTGACACAATTAAAGAGATTCAGGATGAAACCGGACACTATTATAATCTGGAAGCAACACCGGCAGAAGGGACGAGTTACCGTCTGGCTAAGTACGACAAGGAGTGTTTCCCGGACATTATCACTGCGGGTGAAAACGTACCTTATTATACCAATTCAACACAGCTTCCTGTCGGCTTCACTGACGACATATTCGAAACATTGGATCTTCAAGACGAGCTCCAATCGCTCTATACAGGAGGGACAGTACTGCATCTCTACCTTGGTGAAGAAATAAGGGACTTTAATACTGCAAAAAATCTTATAAAGAAAGTCTTTACAAATTGTAAGTTGCCGTATATTTCCTTGACACCTACTTTTTCCGTGTGCAATGACCACGGATATATCTCCGGTGAACACTTCAGCTGTCCAGAATGCGGCGCGCAGACAGAGGTTTGGAGCCGCGTTGTCGGGTATTTGCGACCTGTTCAGAACTATAACACGGGAAAACGTGAGGAGTATAAGCAACGCAGAAAGTATGTGATCAAGACGGTATGATCATTTCAGGAATGGTAAAAAGCTCCCTTGTGGATTATCCCGGGCTTATTGCCGGTGTACTGTTTGTGCCCGGATGTAATTACGATTGTTTTTATTGTCACAATCGCTCGCTTATCGATGGCACTCACGAAATACTTGATTTGAGATACGTAAATGAGTTTTTAATTAAAAGGATAGGGTTGCTTGACGGAATTGTGATCACAGGTGGAGAACCGACATTACAATGTGATTTGCTCCTGTTCATGGATCGTATAAAAAAGCTTGGGTTTAAACTAAAGCTTGACACTAACGGTTCTAATCCACAGGTTATTCGTGATCTGATCCGGACTGGCCTCTGCGATTACTATGCTGTGGACTATAAAGCGCCGACAGCCAGATACGGGGAAATATGCGGCTGTGCGGCCAATCCAGAGAATGTAATAAAATCAATAGAGCTATTGCTCGAGGCAGGATCTGATTTTGAAGTCAGAACCACAGTGATTCCCCAGCTTGGCAAGTCCGATCTTGTCTGTATGTCAAAAGAGCTTCCGATCGTTCCACGTTACGTCTTAAACCGTTACCGGAAACCAGAAAGGTATCTTCCTTGTGATAAAGCAAGAATAGAGACAAAACCATATTCACAGAAGGAAATAGAATATTTTTCCGACACTATTTGTTTCAACCAACCAAACGTATTGGCATGATGCAGTGGCGTGATATCCCTATTCCTCCATTCTGCCATGTCGCCAACAGTTTCCACGCCCAAATCTGCCTTGACAGTTCTGCCTGCATATTATTCTAGTAGATCCACAGGAAGGACATAAATATCCGCCTCTTTTGATTAATTCGAGATTTTCAAAGCTTTCCATCCATTCTTGATTGCAGTCAAGACATCTTACGTGACAAATATTCTGCGTGAAGTTACCGCCTTCGATATGGATCGTCTTGCCATTGACAAGGCTGTCGGCAATCTTCTCCCTTGCAGACAGAAGAATGCGCTGGAAAGTTGGACGTGAAACCTCCATTCTTTCTGCGCATTCGCTCTGCTCGAGACCCTCAAGATCTTTCAAACGAATCGCTTCCAGTTCCTCGAGTTTCAATATATTTTCCGGAATCTCGATTATTCCCTTATTCGAAGGGGTAAAGTAGGCAATGGCAGGGATGTTCTCGATTTTTCGCCATTTTGTCGGTCTGGCCATTTACATCAACTCCGATCTGTGGTATTTAAAAACATCACTATTTAAATCAACACGTTATCTGTTGGCTATGTATTATCCTGAATCAACTTCAATCCTACCGCTTCGTTTTTAAGGCCTAGTAATTCTTTTAGTCTATCCGATATAATTCTGTAGTCCATGAAACCAAATCTCCTTTATCACTATTCTTTATCACTATTCTTTAAAAATATTCCGTTTATAGAATTTTTTACCCTCATATGTATACTCCATTAAACGCCCCTGATCAATAAGCTCTGAAAGGACTGATCGGTTCGCACTTCTCTTTTCGAGTATGCTTTGGATAATATCCTCGCGGATCGGATGAACCGATGCGATACTCATTATATCATCTGCAATATCTTCGGTAAAGAAAAACCCTTCTTCTGTTTCATCTCCTGTAATGCACTCAACATCAGTTCCTGATACACCACGAATCATGGCGGCAGCCTTTCTCAAGCTTTCGGTGGAGGCTCTTCTGACGTCTGATTCCGCAGGGGGGCGGGTAGGAACCAGAAGGTACGCTTTATGTGGCTGTATCAATGCCACTTGATTTGAAATTTCTTCAATACAGGTTTGCCCCAGACGTCTTGACGGTACAGGCCCGTATATGATCATTTATATTTATCCTCCGACTCAAAATCATTTTAGTTAATAATGGAACCCGGAATTGTCCTATCAACAAACAAAGGTCCATTCAGATGATCGGTTTTATA
>CAZJXH010000107.1:0-11731 GCA_964549475.1 uncultured Oscillospiraceae bacterium | reverse complement strand
AGTTTGGAAACCCTTCCGTATAAAGATCAATTCCTGCGTTTTTGGAATAAATTTCCCAATGCGGCAGAATATCGAATCGCATACGAATTGAGTTTCACATTGAAATCCTCCGAGGTCGTCACGCTGAAGATCAGAGCTCCCAAAGACTGCCCGAAGGACCCGAAAGCCTATTTTTATCAGTTTATCGAAGTCTATGTTTATGACAACGTCAATCGCATTCCCGGACCGACATTCTATCACCTGGAAGAATCCAGTACGAACGCCAATACGATTATGACATCGATCAAACTGACCGCGGGGACAAAAAGCTCTGAAGTCATATCCGCCAGACTAAAGGCTTTCATTTATAAGGACGATAGTGAATTCGACGCTGTTACAGGGGACTATATCGGCAAAACCGGGTGTGAAGTTGCCGTTCTTAAAGCGGAGACGGATAAATAAAGTAAATAAAAAGGCTATGTTTTAAACAGCCCCTTGTTTTCGTACATTTTTTTATCTGCTGCGACAATCAGTTTCTCCAGGTCCGTTTCGTTGTCCCGTTGTTTTATTCCAAAGCTCGCGGATGTGATGATTTTTTTATTCTCATACAGCACAGCTCTACTCTCTATTGCAGTTTTACATTTTTCAATCACATTCATAACCTCTTGCATTTCTGCATTCCGTATCAGGAGAATAAATTCATCTCCGCCATATCGTCCGAGTAGATCTGTTTCTCGTATACAGGAAGCGAGTGCATTGGCAACCTCTTTCAAAACCAGGTCTCCTGTTTGATGACCACATTGGTCATTGATATGTTTGAATTGATTCACATCGATCATGATCAGGAATAGACTTTCATGGCTTTCGATCGATTGCTGAAGCTGTATCCTCGCCAATTGCTCAAAATACTGTCTGTTGTAAATCCTTGTCAAGCCATCGTTCTGGGCCATTTCACGAAGCCTTGCTCCTTCCACTTTATCGGTTACATCCATGCAGCTTCCGATGTAGCCGAAAAACTGCCTGTTCTCATCAAACAGCGGAACTCCCCGGTCATTGATCCATCGATACTCCCCGTCATGGCGCTTCAGCCGATATTCCATTTCAAAAGGCTTCCGCTGCGAAAACGCCTCCAAATAAATCTTGAGGCAGGCATCGAAATCATCCGGATGCACCCCTTGGGCCCATCCGTTTCCTGCTTCTTCTTCCAAGGTTTTTCCGGTGAAATGGAGCCATGTGGCGTTGAAATAGTTGCACAAGGCATCTTCGCCGGCTCTCCAGATCATATTGGGAGAAGATTCAACAATAAGTCTATATTGTTCGTTATCAAGAGACATAGCGACCTCCTGAAATAAAATTCGGGAATCTGCTCGGAGAATTGTCATTCATATCTATTGTATCACTTTTTATTATTTTTCAATATCATTATTCAAATTTTTATTGTTGGTTCATTCTACCGGGATGTCGCTGTATTCTCCGAATCCCAGGAACGCTTGCCCTGTGCCGGCCTTGATTGATATGGCAGTCTTGCCGGTTGTCCGGATTGCTCCCGCGATGGACGGGACTGCCTTTCCTGCTGGCTGGATTGTTCCCGCATCGGGCGAGGTTGTCTGGATTGTCTGGACGGTCCGGACTGCTGTCTTTGGAATTGATTCTGCGGTTTTGCCTGCTGTACGGCAGCCAGGAGCTTCCCGTCCGCCTCGGTCAAGGTGGATTTGTATGGATGGTCTTCGACAACCGCTATTTTTTTGGATATCAGCTTCTGGATGTCTTTCAGATATTCTCTCTCCTCGATATCGCAAAAAGAAAGCGCTGTGCCGACAAGTCCCGCTCTTCCGGTTCTTCCGATCCGGTGAACATAGGTTTCGGGAATATTGGGCAGATCATAGTTGATCACATGGGTCAGTTCACGGACATCGATTCCTCTTGCGGCAATGTCGGTTGCAACAAGAACCCTTGTCTGTTTCATTTTAAAATTATTCAGAGCGAGCTGCCTCGCTGCCTGGGACTTGTTTCCATGGATGGCCTGTGCAGCTACATTTGCATTTTCAAGGTCCTTCACGACTTTGTCTGCTCCGTGCTTTGTTCTTGTAAAAATAAGCGCAGATTCAATCGTTTCATTTTCCAGCAATTTGTTCAATAAATATTTTTTGTCCTTTTTTTCAACGAAATAGACGGTCTGATCAATCAGATCCACTGTTGAAGCAGCCGGCGTCACTTCGACCCGGATTGGATTTTTTAGGATTGTATTGACCAGTTTCGTGATTTCATTGGGCATGGTTGCGGAGAACATCAACGTTTGTCGCTGGGTTGGCAGCATGGCGATCACTTTTTTCATGTCATGGGCGAATCCCATGTCAAGCATGCGGTCCGCTTCATCCAATACGAATATCTGAATGGAGTTCAGCTGGATGAATCTTTGGCCGATAAGGTCAAGAAGTCTTCCTGGTGTTGCGATAAGAATGTCCACTCCGGATTTCAGCGCATTTGTCTGCGCACTTTGTGATACACCGCCGAAAATGACTGCATGCCTCATTCCAGTGAATTTTCCATAATCAGCAAAGCTCTCCCCGATCTGGATGGCGAGTTCCCGTGTAGGGGTCATGACCAGGACTTTCACTGAACGTTTGAGTGTTTCCTGCGGGATGTTTCTTTGTTGTCCGAATAACGGCCGCGATGTCTGTACCGGCGGCTGGTGCTGACCGGATTGCCTCTTCTGCTGTTCTTTTTCTTCATATAGCAGCTGTAAAATGGGCATTGCAAAAGCTGCGGTCTTCCCTGTTCCGGTTTGTGCGCATCCAAGCAGGTCTCTGCCTTCAAGGACAATAGGAATCGCCTGTTCCTGGATCGGGGTCGGAATGGTGTATCCCTGTGTTTCCACAGCCTTCAGTATCGGTGCGATTAATTTCAAATCTTCAAATTTCAATAGGTTCTCCTTGTGTTCTTCATATCGTATTTTACGATTTTTTCGTTCTTTCTTGTTTGGCGAATCATGTCTGCCATTTTTTTATAAAAAAAAAGCAGCCTGCTCATCATTCATTGAGTTTCCCGCTCTAAAATTTTATCACTTAAAATTTTTCAAACAAAACACGAAAAATAAACAGTAAAGAATAACCAACGGACTCAATATAACATAGAACCGCGATGAACGCAATGTTTATTTGTTTTTTACCCCTTATTACACCTTGTTTTCACTCCATATCGATTCTATATCGATGCGGTATTCCGTCCCTTCCAGGCTTTATTCCAGTTTCTCCGGCACTTTTAAAATATAGGGAATATCACACTGAGCAGCAGCATCAAATTTAATCCGATCACAACCACCGCTATCGTCCACAGCGTAATTTTCGTAAAACCAGTGTTCGCAAATTTTCCCATTACTTTCTTGGAGGATGTCAGATACAACTGTAGAATAACCGTGATCGGAAGCTGAATGCTAAGAAACATCTGAGAGTAAATCAGGCCTTTAAACGGATCCCCGATAAAAAAGATAATGACAAGCGCAAGAAGAAGCGTTGCGCCCACTCCCACCTTGGTATGGGAATCGTGTATATCGTACGGTTCTTTATATATACCGGAAAAAATGCTGCCGGAAGCCATTCCTGCAGTAATCGTCGAAGAAATGCCCGAGAAAAGCAATGCGATGGCAAATACAGCCGCTGCGGCATTTCCGAGAAGAGGCGCCAGCATTTTATTGGCTTGTGACAATTCAGTGACAACCATTTTCTGTGAAAAAAACGTTGCCGCCGCGATTAATATCATCGCGCTATTGATCGCCCATCCAACAATCATCGAAAACAAAGTGTCAGCAAATTCATATTTCAGCTGTTTCTTTATCGTTGTTTCATCGGTCAGATTCCACTGTCTGCTTTGAATGACTTCCGAGTGCAGAAAAAGATTGTGAGGCATCACCACGGCGCCCAGAACGCTCATGATGATCAGCATCGACCCGTTGGGAAAGGATGGGACGACCCAGCTTTTCGCCGCCAGTCCCCAGTCGACTTTCACCAGGGTCAGTTCAAACAGAAAGGCGACCCCGATCAAAGAGACAAACCCGATAATCCACTTTTCAAGCTTTTTATAGGAATTGGTGAAAAGCATAAAGACAATCAAAGCGAAAGACATTATGCTGCCGATTTGAATGGGAATCTTGAAAAGCATATTCAGTGCGATCGCCGCACCCAGGATTTCCGCCATTGCTGTCGAAACCGCCGCCAGCATCGCAGTTCCCAGAATTGTTTTACTCAGCCAGGGTTTCAAATAGCAGGATGCCGCTTCGGAAATGCAATACCCGGTTGCAATACCGAGATGTGCCGCATTATGCTGAAGAATAATAAGCATGAGAGTTGAAAGTGTGACAATAAATAACAGAGAATATCCGAATTGCGATCCTGCGGAAAGATTGGAAGCCCAGTTTCCAGGGTCGATGAATCCAACTGTGACCAGAAGGCCAGGTCCGATGTACTTTAAAAAGTCCAGTGCTTTCGGTCTTGGTTTGTGATCACCCCAGTATTTCAACGTTTCTCTCCCGTGGATCCGAATCCGCCTCCGCGATTGTTGCCGATGTCCATGACAGATTCCGTCTCGTTCCATGAAATACGCGGCACTTTCTGCAAAACGATCTGAGCGATGCGATCACCGGCTTGAATCCGGTAATTCCCGGATTTATTGCCCTTGGTGGAAATGGAGTAGGTCGGAATCTCTGTGATTTCTTCGGAATTCTCTTCCTCTTCAGAAGGGCATCTTGCGATCTCCCCGCCATTCCCGCTTGTATTGGAAAGAATGATGCAAATCTCATCACGGTATCCGGCATCGATCGTCCCCGGCGAATTGGGAATCCGAAGAGGGGTGTTAAGGGATAATCCGCTCCTCGGCCTTACCTGGATCTCATAGCCTTCCGGGATGGCGACCTTAAGGCCTGTCGGCACCAGTTTCGTCTCTCCGGGCGCAAGAATCACTTCGCCTGCTGCTGTGATATCCATTCCTGCATCGCCTGGTTTCGCGTAAAAAGGGAGACTGGCATTCTCGTGGCACCGCATGATGTAAACCTTCACCGTGTCACAGAGTGAAGAGGCCATATCCTCTTGATCCATTGTTTTTCCTTTGCTTGATAAAGATTGATTGTCCGGCTTCATTTGTTTTGCTCCGATCTTTTTAATGCATGCCCCGCTGATAATGTCCTTTGGTCAGGCCGTGGTTCTGAGCGGATGCGATGTCGACGGCAGTGTGTCTGATCTTTTCGATTTCACGCTCTATCTGCGGCATTCCGGGATTTGTTATCAGTTTCTTGAAGCCGTTGGACAGCGCTTTCCGTTCTTCCATGGTCTCATCTGTAAAATAGAGTCTGGCGCGTATTATGCCAAGTCTTGCCAATTCGACGATTTCAGAGGGAGCACACAGGTTGTCCCCATTCAGAATATCAACAGTGCATGTTTCGCTATGGCAGATAATCGGAAAAGAGGCGCCTTTCCGATCCTTCAAGGCGAATGGGACTTTGCTTCCGCATGCTTTGCATCCGCTCCGGTTGTATCCAACCGGACAGTGTTCACTGTACATCAGGCGCAGCTTGCCATATGCCGGTAATTCGACGATACAGTCCGAATCGGTAGAAACGTTCTTAACGATTTCGGCAAGGGGTTCCATGGACAGTTCCACCGATGGAACGACGGATGCGGCTCCAAAGGCTTGCAGCAAAGCTGCTGTCGTGGAATTCATCACATTGCTTCCGGAATCCTGAAAGTTTTCGAGCTCGATATCCTGACAAAGCCATGCATTTCCTGGGTTTCCGGAAACAACGGCCTCAATCCCCTCCAAAGCCAGTTTCTTGACAAGATCCATCAAGAGGGTCCGATATGGACCGACAATCGCCGGAGGAAGCACAACAGCAAATCTGGCATCCGGCTCTGTTTCTCTCAAAGATTTCAGCCCATGCAGAGCTTCTTCTTTCAGAAATGCCCAGATCGGCAATTCATACCAATCGGCGTTACAGGCAATTGATGCGGCTTGTCCATCCCATGAATAGAAATATGCGGATACAAGATTTTTTGAAAAGCGGTCCGGCGCATGGACGGATGATTCTGCAGAAGGATGGTCCATCTGGCAATCCGGCTGAAGAAAGGGTTTTCCCGGAGCAAGAATGTCAATCTGGTTGATAATGTCCTCTACTGCGGAATAATCGCGGAATTCAGCGCTTTTGATATTGTTGGAAACAGCCTTGGTCCCGGAGTCTTTCGCCGAATCGGAGAGGCCGTGCCGGATGGAATCAGGAATATCCTCCGTCGTGGAATCAGGGACTGTTCTTTTAAAAGATTGTCGGATAATCTCGGATATACCGGCCAATGACTCCCGCCTAAGCAGGTTCAGAGCTGAAACCGGAATAGCCGGGGCGCTTTCGATGACGATCTTTTCGATTCGAAAAGGGGTTCCGCCTGTTTTGGATAGCTGCTCGATGCAGCGTTGTTCCGAAATGCAGGAAACTGTGCTCTCCGCAGACGATTCTCCCGATGAAGCGCCATTTGCCGCAAGTCCGTCCGGATTGGACTCCTTTTCTTTCAGGCTGTCCGGATCCAGCTCCTCGGTATAGGAGATCCCTTTGGTAATTCCTTGTGAAACAGTCCATTCCAGGATAATGCGTCCTTCTTTTTCTCGAAGAACCCCTGAAAGGATCGTCTTGGATTTATCGGAAGAAAGAGCTTCTTTGGCCAGCTGGGAATGGGACATCCGATAGACCATGTCGCCGATCTGCATCGTATCTATGATTGCCGGATGAAATCCTTTGATCCGGATGTTCAACCCGTTCACCACGGCGCTTCCGATCGGGGCGCTTGCGATTTCTTCGTCTTTGCCTTTTCTTCGGATGGCAATGACATCCCCTTTGTTCGGGAAAAGAGTGGCGACGACGTCCGGTGTTTTACGGATGTCGATAATCCCGATTTGCGAATTCTTAGCGGCGATCTCTCCGAGCAGGACGCCAAAACTTCCCGTATGGGCTCCAGCCATCATGTCAGGGCTTTTCTTCCCGGTCAGATAATGGTCGGTGAAATTTCCTCCGCGGTTGAACGCCAGCAAAAGATTCTCGGTATTTCCCTTTTCGAGGCCTTTCAGGGATGGTTCAAACAGATCGAACTTCATCTTGTTCAAGACAAATCGGATCTGTTTGTTGAATTCGTTCGTCACTTCTCCGACATATTCCGGGGAACGCATTCTTCCTTCGATTTTCAACGCAGTCACCCCTGCCCGGACAAGCTCTTCTATGTGTTCTGCCGCACTGAGATCCTTTGTGGCCAGATGGGGAGCGATCATGTTTTTCGGACGCTTCGATACGGTTATATCATAGGGCAGACGGCAGGGCTGCGCACATTCGCCGCGGTTCCCGCTCCGTCCGCCGATCATGCTGCTCATGATACATTGCCCGGAATAGCAGACACAAAGCGCGCCATGGACAAAAACCTCTGTCTCGATTCCCTTCGTCTTCGCATATTTTGTCAATCGTGTGATTTCCGGAATGGATAATTCTCTTGGCAGGATAATACGGGAAAAGCCGATGCAGGCGCAGGCGTCGATCGCATATTCATCGTAGATGGTGGCTTGTGTGCTGGCATGCAGCGCCAAATCCGGAAGAACTTCCCGAAGATGCGCGGCGAACCCGATATCCTGTATGATAATCGCATCGATACCATAACGGTAGGCCATTTCGGCAAGATCCACCGCTAAAGGGATTTCGTCGTCAAGGAGCAGCGTATTGATCGCAAGATAAGCTCTGCAGGAATGTAAATGCGCATAGTCGATCGCTTCTTCCATTTCTTCGTCGGAGATGTTTTTGGCTTTTTTTCTTGCATTAAAATAATTCGATCCGAAATAAACGCTGTTCGCGCCATTCCCGATCGCGATCTTTAGAGAATTGAAGTCCCCCGCCGGAGCCAGCAATTCAATTTGCAGGTTCTCCTGATTCTTTTCCGCATTATCCCGTAATCGACTGATATCGACAGGGTTCTTTTGCTTACCATTATTAAAATTATTCAAATTATTCAAATTATTCAAATTATTCAAAATTTTTCCCCTTTGAGTGCCATGGATAAGACCGATAGGATATGTTTCCTTGATTCTTTCAGTCTTCCTTGAAAAATAGTAGAATGTCTGTGTTGATTATACCAAATAATGGATGGTTTTACGACTGGAAAGTACAAGAATCCCGAATAATCCAAATTGCCGGTCCGCTTGAATCCGCGGTTATGTCCAAGTCGCTTGCGGAAAATAGCCAGGGAAATCGCGCTTTCTTTTGTCAAGATCGGTTTTTTTTGATACAATGGCAGTAATAAAAAAATAACGATTTGAGTCTTGCTATAAATGAATGGAATACGGGGGTTCGATATGTCTAAAAAAATGTGGGATGGAAGATTTTCCAAGGAGACCGATAAAGCAGTCAATGATTACAATTCATCCATGTCGTTTGATTATCGCATGTACAAACAAGATATCCGGGGGAGCATCGCGCATGCGACCATGCTGGCCGAGAAAGGGATAATCTCCAAAGAAGACTGTGCTTCGATTCTGGAAGGTCTGCAGCAGATCCTGCTGGATATCGAGTCCGGCAAACTGGCCTTTGATCCGAATGCGGAAGATATCCACATGTTTATAGAGGATCAGTTGACGATGCGGATCGGAGGGGCCGGAAAGCGTCTTCATACCGGCAGAAGCCGCAATGACCAGGTGGCGCTGGACATCAAGCTGTATCTGTTGGAGCAGATACAGCATATCTCCATCCAATTGGAGCTTCTATGCCGCACAATTCTTGCATTAGCCAGCAACAACCTGACAACGATTCTTCCCGGCTATACCCATCTGCAGCGTGCCCAGCCGATCACTTTCGCCCATCATATGATGGCTTATTTCGCGATGTTTCTTCGGGATATCTCGCGGCTGAAAGATTGTTCGGCACGGATGGATGTCATGCCTCTGGGTTCAGGCGCACTGGCCGCGACCACCTATGATCTGGACCGGAAAGCCGTCGCGTCGATGCTCGGGTTTCAAAAGATCACGCAGAACAGTCTGGACGGAGTCTCGGACCGCGATTATGTCATTGAACTGGCAAGTGATCTGTCCATCTTCATGGTTCATATTTCAAGATTGTCTGAGGAAATCATCCTTTGGTCGTCACAGGAATTTGGATTTGTGGAACTGGATGACGCATACAGCACCGGAAGCAGCATCATGCCTCAGAAGAAGAATCCGGATGTCGCAGAGCTTTCCAGGGGAAAGGCGGGCCGTGTCTTTGGTTCTCTCATGACACTTCTTACGGTGATGAAAGGTCTTCCCCTTGCTTACAATAAAGACATGCAGGAGGATAAGGAGGCGATCTTTGATGCCATCGACACCGTGAATCTCTGTCTTCCCGCCTTTACCGGAATGCTTCGGACAATGACAATCAATACCGAGCGGATGAGGCTTGCCGCAGCCGGCGGTTTCACCAATGCCACGGATCTTGCGGATTATCTTGTAAAGAAAGGAATGCCGTTCCGCGACGCCCACGAGGTTTCCGGCAAGCTCGTCAAACATTGCATTCTAAAGAATTGTGCTCTTTTGGATTTGACATTGGAAGAATTCCAGTACTATTCCTCTGCCATCTCCGAAGATATCTATCATGCGATTAGTCTCGAAACCTGTGTCAACGAACGTAGAATTATCGGGGGGCCTGCCTTTGACACCGTTAAGAAAGCCATTGATACGGCATATAAAGCCCTCGAAGAAATGGTGCACGGATGATCAGGAAGCAGGAAGCCCCGAACCATTCTGTTTGACCGATAAAAAAATCGCCGGTTATGGGAAAAGATCTTCGAGCGACGGCTGTTTATAGCCTTGGAAGGTGTCATCCGGAGAGACTGGATCATTGGCACAGTCCATTGGCACAGTGAATGGATTCTGGAGTTCATCAAAAAACGAATCGGCTAGATTATCAAGATCCGCTTGCTGAAATGGATCTGCTATATCGTCAAGGCCGGATTGCCGTAGAGAATCCGGCTGTTCTTCAAGGTCCGCGAGTATTTCCGATTCATCCAAAGGATCGCTTTCTTCGTTGAATTCCTGTTGTTCAATACGGTCCTCGGGGTCTTCGCTGTAATCCTGATCATCACGGGCTGTTTCTTCCGGTTCATTGGATGGAATTCCTTTTTCTTTCGATTGGTTATGCGGATCCGACCCATCTGTTGACGGATCGATTCCAAATGTCTGAGATCGGATGGGATTCGTACTTTGCTTCTGTCGTAAAAATGCGATTTCCAGTTCCAGTTGTTTGTTTAATTCATTGATACGCAGGAATTCTTTTTTTAGTTCAAAATCAGCATCCCGCAACGCAAAAAGCTCATGCTGCGCTTTTGTCATTTTGAATTTTATGCTGTCGATTTCTTTTGCCGCCGCAGTTTCAACTTTTTCGACCGCTTTTTTGGATTCCTCGAGAGAGTCATTCAGTTTGGTTAAGGCATCAAATGCATTGACGATCGCAAGAACCGTCGCCTGCATGGCCGAGAGGGAAGGATGCTGCTGTGCGATCTGGCGGATCGCCTCGTCTGCTTTTTTTGCAATTTCCCGCGTATACGCTTCGTTTTCCTGTGAAACAAGCTGGTAGGAAACCCCACCGATTGAAACAGATATTTTTTTAACCTTTTCTTGTTGCTCATTCATACAAAAACACCTTTATTTCACCTAGCTTTGCTTTGATTCCGCTTTTCTCTATCTTTGAATTATACAATACTATGATTGAAAAAACCACCTAAAAAAAACCACCTTGTCTTTCGACAGGTGGTTTATAATTCGATACGAAATCCATTTCCCTCATTGATACGCGGATCGCTTGCTCCTACTCGCCGGAGTAAGGCAGGAAAGCAAGATGTCTTGCTCTTTTAATGGATGTGGTAAGCTGTCTTTGATGGTTGGCACAGGTGCCGGACATTCTTTTGGGAAGAATCTTCCCGCGCTCTGATACGAATTTGCGAAGTCTGCCGATATCCTTGTAATCAATATGTTCGATTTTGTCAACACAAAAGGCGCAGGCTTTTCTTCTTGGTCTGCGCATTCTCATGCCGCCGCGACCACCATCTTTGTCATTATAATCACTATTGTTTCCACCATGATTGTTACGATCTTTCTTTTCGTAAGCCATGCTATTAAAATCTCCTTTCAATTAATATCAAAGGTCAAAAGGCAACGAGGTATCATCATCCGCTGTAGTGAAAAATCCATCTCCTGACGGAGCTTGTGGAAAATTCGACGTATTCGCATATCCGCTGTTTTGCTGGGGAGCGGGATAGGATGACGGACCTGCCGCATCGTCCCTCTTTGATTCCGCAAACTCCACCTCATCTGCGACAACTTCTGTGACATAAACCTTTTTACCATCCTTGTCATCGTATGTTCTTGTTTGGATACTTCCGATAACAATCATTTTTGAACCTTTTTTAAAATATTTTCCGACGAAATCCGCCGTATTCCGCCAAGCGACAACTGGAATAAAATCCGCTTGTTTCTCCCCGTTCGCACTCTTGAATTTGCGGTCAACCGCCAATGTAAAAGTTGCTACAGGAACTTGCGACGGTGTAGTTCTGATTTCCGGATCCCGTGTAAGACGGCCCATGATCAATGCTTTATTCATACGTCACCATTCCTTTCAGGTTAGTCGTCCAAACGGACTACCAGGAATCGCATTACTCCATCCGTAATCTTCAGAATTCTCTCAAGCTCATGTGGAAATTCTGCTTCTGCT
>CAZJXH010000106.1:0-11741 GCA_964549475.1 uncultured Oscillospiraceae bacterium | reverse complement strand
TTTGGCTACAAATCTTAAGCCTTCACAACAGAAACTAGATTCAACCGAGAAGATTGAAGTTGCAGCGCTCCATTGGGAAAAGGCGCTCGACATGATAAAAAAGGGCGAGATCGTCGATGCAAAGACCATCGCCGCTCTTCTCTACTATCACACGTTTAGGCGATAGTTATTGTTTAAGCCCTAGAAATTCTTGCAGCTCTTTCATCATTTTTTGCAGGGAGATATAAGCAGGGATCATGACAAGGACATTCTGGATATTGTTTTGAGCGGAGGAGAAGACCGGCCAGAGACGTGCGAAAATATAGATAATGATCAGAAGGGATGCCGGTTCGATTTTAAAAAACACAACAGAAATATAGAAAAGTGTGCTGATGACAATCGCTGCAGCAATTTTATAGGAAATTGCCGATTTCGTCTGAATTTTCGTGAAATCAAGCATGTTACGCCTGGTTTTTTCAGTGATTTTTTCGAAAGCCTCCATCTGCGCCACTTCAATTCCATAGCTTTTCACTTCCTTCACCCCGTTCAATTGCTCGGTGATCTGCCCGAGAAGTGCCTGGTTGATCAGTCGCAAGGATTCTCCGAGCTTTTTCGCTTCTTTGAAGGTTGAATTCATATAAAAGAAAATGGCGATACCGCAAACCATGACAAAAAAAGTGAGTGGCACGGACATTAAAAAAGCGATATAAATCTGGAATGCCGCCACGATGAATTGAGAAGTCAGCCGAAGGAAGAAGATGGTTCCGGATGCGATCCGGGAGATTTCATTGGTGAACGTATTTGCAATATCGGACTTCTTTATTCTTACAAAACAAGACCATTCTGTGTTCAACAGACTTTTATACAAAGAGATGCGCAAATGCTGGGTGTACCCCTGGACGATTTCGGTATTCAACAAAGACAACTTTCTTGTGATCAGCGATTCCAGGACAACAAGCAGCAAATACAGGAGAAGGATGATCAGCAGCTGGATGGAAAGGTCAAATTGTCTTAGAAGCTGCAATGCATTATTCAGAAAAGAGACATCCATACTGTTCTGACCGGTGACTCCAGTCATGGAAAGAAGAGGAATCAACAGGAGAATTCCGATCCCGCCGGTGATTCCGTCCAAAACCATAAACAGCAGATTCATCATGAATTTGCACCTGGAATAGTGATAGAGATTTTTTATATAATCAAATAGAACGCGCATTCTATGAATCCTGCCTTTTAACAAGATGGAGCAATTGATATATTTTATTGAATGGACGAAGAATATAATACAGAAAAAAATACCGGTCGTTGATTTTTAGCATTTGATATTCATAATTGCCCGGATAGAAGTGGATTAGGATAAACCGGGCTTTTTTCAGGAAACCTTTATGACAGGCGAATGTATATTTTTTATACGGGAAAGCCAAAGGATGGCTGCCCAATCCTTCCAGCTCCTTATTTGCGTCATGAATCATCGGAAGTGCCATCATTGCCAGCCGTTTTGCAATGATGCGGTCTTTCTTGTTTAAATTGATGGATTGTCCGGGTTCGATATGAAAAAGATAATCCAGTAAAAATAATGTCTGCCCGAGAATATATGAAATCCCAAGATCTTCCATCCGGTGCTGGATCATGCTCCAGTCCAGATCGCAATGAGCGACCATATCCCGCGCATCGCAAAGCCACCGGATCCTTTTCCAGGCATGGACAGATCCATGCACAGACAGATAGATGAAGTTTTCTTCATTGCCAAGAATGTGAATCTTACTTCCTGCAATAGAATATTGGATGGAATTCCTCCATATCTCTTCAAAGGGGATATCATAGGTTCCTACATAAAATCGCCAATGCAGTTCGAAAAGAACGCCCAATGAATTATGGAAAGATATGTGATGGTTGGTTTTTATAAAAAGAGCTTTTTGCTTTGTAGTGAGACCAATGAAATCCTCACTTTTGTAGCCAGTCGCAATAAGAATTTCACTGACCTTTTCAATATCAGAAAGATCGACTAGAATATCAAGGTCCTTCGATGTCCTCATGGATACATCTCCATAAAGCGACAGCCCAAGAATCGGACCTTTGATCGAAATTGCATGAATCCCGTTTTTGTCAAAAAGGCTCATGACTTTGACCAATTCGGATGTCTGCTGGAGCACTTGAAAGGTGTTTTTCCGGTATTCCCGCTCCAATTTGGAGAGAAAATCAGTATTGATATCCAATCCTTCAAGCTTGATCAGATTTATATATATAAGTGGATATACCCGGTTTCCAATCACCAATTGAAATAAAAGGTCCCAGTCAATGGAAGCTTGAAGCAATTTTCGAGCATGGCCTTCCTGTTCCGCGGACAGCCTCATGGAGGAGAGAAGCAGCAGCAGCTCCATTTCAGAGGAAAAAGCAGTCCCTTCAGTATCTGGTTTTATGTTCGTCATTGATTTGAACCTCGCAAGAAATATTTCATTAAAATATTACATTTATAATGATAACACAATTTTGCCCGTACAAAAGAGGCCGAAGCATAAAAAGCACAAAAACCAGTAGAATTTTAAAAAACAATGGAAGCAGACAATAACGGCAGAAGAAGCGGACAATGACAGCAGAAGGCTTGAGAAAGAAATTCCGCTGGATGCCGAAAGACAGCTAAAAGACACATAACTGCGCTTCTGCCATTGATAATAAGGTATATTCGAAGTCATTCATCATTTTCTCCAAGGTTTTTGATAATCTCGTGGTACCGTTCCGTCGCAAGGTCGCAAGGTTCCCCTTTTTTACAGAAGATAAACCCGGACAGCTTCGGATTAGACCGTTCTACAATCATCTTTCCATTCACCAGTTTGGATTCCAAAACCTGAAGCGCCTCTAAAAATCTTCGGTCTTTCTTTGCTTTGTCATAGAAAGAGAGAACGTAGACATATAAGAAAAGATTGTAGTTGGCAAAAGGATACGCAACTTGCAAGAACAGCGTGCCGATCCCGTAATGACACGGACCGAGAGGCTTGCGGGTTGTCCAATGATCAAGCAGGAATTCCACTGCTCGATCAAGCGCTTCGTTTTTATTGAAGGATTCTGTAAACCGGAAAGCGTCCAATGCACCCAGAGTGGGACCGGGATTGGAGAATGCGGTCTCCGGACCTCTCCCGAAGCTGAACTTGTTGCATCGCCAGCCTCCATCCGTGTGCTTGATTTCCATAAGGTGATCAAAGGTTCTCTGGAGTCTGCTATCAGAAGCATATCCCAAATAACAAAGAATTCTAGCTGCATTGATCGTATGACAAGGGTATATTGCGCCTTGCGGGGACAGCTTGAACCGTCCGTCTTCCCGCCATGTACTTAAAACCAGGTCGGAAATTTCTTTCATGATCGATTCGGAACGGTCGATTCCCAACTCCAGCAGCATCGATGCGCAATCGAAAGTAGAAAATGGACTTCCTTTCATTAGCCGTTTGTCGGGAGTGGCCCAATAATCACCGCCGTTGTCATAACGCTTTGCTAGAATCGCATTAACATCCGATTGATATTGTTTCGCTATTGCCATTATTTTCCATCCTCCTTATCAATCATGCTGATTGACTGATAAATTTTAGAAATATGACAATACATTGCAAATCCAGCTCCTTCGGGATCTTTTTCTTTGATGAATCGCAGGATTTCTTTATGATAATACAAAGTATTACTGGTTAACCTTGTCAAAGAATCCCGGACAGCGGAATAAGCATATAAAGTAGTGTCAATGGTCATTTGTAATACCGGGGCAATCTGGACAAGCATGCGATTATGCGTCGCTTTGGCGATTGCAGTGTGAAATTTTTGATCTTCAATACTATGGTTCAACCCGGCTTCTATCTGATTTGTACACTCCTTTTCGGCTTCCTGGATTTCACGAATGTCTTCTTCGGTTGCCCGCTTTGCTGCTAATTTTGCAGATTCAACCTCCAGCAATAAGCGAATTTCAAATGCATCCATTACCATTTGCTTTTTGCTGCTGGAATAGAAAATATCAAAGGGGTTTTTCGCCGAGCCAGCGTCACTTTTCACAAAAGTACCGACTCCTCTTTTTATATACAATATATTATTCGAGATTAAAATCTTAATTGCTTCACGAATAGAGGTCCGGCTTACATTTAACTCATTAGCAAGCTCCGCCTCGCTGGGAAGTCTTTGATCTGAAACATATCGATGATCAATTAATATCATGGTACTGATCTTTTGTGCAACTTGTTCGGATAGACTAATATAGTGATTACTCATACTTATTCACCCGTTTTTTCGTATACTATAAAAACATTATAGCATATAAATATGGACAATCTGAATTAAAAAATTGATATATAGAGGACAATTGCCTCAGGGCAATCGCTTACGAAAAAAATGGATTAGTGCAATATGGGGACGGTTCTTGTGTTGCATTTTATTTTGTTTATGCAACACAAGAACCGTCCCCATATTGCACCCATATTGCAAAAGAAACCGTCCCCAGGCTTCATTTTTTTCGTAAGCGATCGCCCTGCAATTGCCTGGATCTATTTATTACAATCGACATTATATGATATACTATACATAATTTGAAAATGATAATAAAATTACGGATGATGGAATAATATGAAATTAGTAAAGAAGTTTTTGGACCTGAAATCAAATAAAAAGAAGCTGTTTGTCGAAGCTTATTTCCTGCTGGGTTTTTCAAGATGGCTTATTTTGACTCGTCCTTTCAGTAAAATAGCTTACATTCTAGGCGAAGAAAATACAGAAACGCCTGAGTCGAATCATGGAGTTGATATAAAACTGGTCAAAGAAGTTGCAAAAGCAATCCAGGTCATGAGCAAGTATACTTTCTGGGAGAGCAAGTGCTTGGTGCAGGCATATGCAGCAAAGAAAATGCTGCGGAAACGTAAACAGAAAACGACCGTTTACCTTGGCGTTTCTAAAAATGAAAAAGGGGACATGATTGCTCATGCGTGGCTTCGCTGCGGAACCTTTTTCGTAACCGGCGGGGGCGGACATGAAAATTTCATAGTAACAAGCAGCTTTTCGGATATGCCGAAGATTGACTGTGCCAAGCAGCGTTAAAAGGGGGGGGACCATGATGGATCATCTGGACAAGCTGGAAAGCAAGAGTATTCACATTCTACGAGAAGCCTATGCTTCATTTGATAAGCTTTGCATGCTTTGGTCGATCGGCAAAGATTCTACCGTTTTGCTCTGGCTTGCAAGGAAGGCATTTTACGGACATGTTCCGTTCCCCTTAATCCATATCGACACACATTTTAAAATTCCGGAAATGATCCAATACCGTGACAAGCTTGCAAAAGAATATGGTCTTTATATGATTTATGGCGAAAATCGTGAAGCACTGGAAGCGAAAAGAACCTTTCCGGACGGTTCCGTCTCCCGTGTGGAGTGCTGCCGGCTGCTAAAAACAGAAGCACTGACCAATATATTAAGCGGTGCATGGCCGCGTTACCGCTTGAATCTCACGACCGGAGAATATGAGCGGGATACCGGCACCGCTGCCTATACCGGTGTCATTGCAGGCGCCCGTTCCGATGAAGAGGGGTCCCGTTCCAAAGAGCGTTATTTCTCTCCAAGGGACAAAAACAACGATTGGAATCTGGATAATCAGCCGCCGGAATTCTGGAATCAGTTCAAAACCGATTTTCCTCCAAAAACGCATGTGCGTATCCATCCTCTGCTTGACTGGACGGAGTTAAACATTTGGGAGTATATCGAACAAGAAAACATTCCGACTGTATCACTGTATTACAATCAGGGAAATGGAACACGATATCGCTCTCTCGGCTGCGCTCCCTGTACCGGACCGATCCAATCCGAATCCCGCACACCAAAAGAAATTGTTGAAGAACTGCACAATGGCGCGCTTTCCAGCATTGCAGAACGCAGCGGGCGCGCCCAGGACAATGAAGACGGCGGTGGTCTGGAAACCCTGCGTCGGAACGGATATATGTAAGATGAAAATGACATATGATGAAAACCTGAATATTGTAATCGCGGGACATGTCGACCATGGGAAAAGCACGGTTATCGGGCGTCTCCTAGCTGATGCAGGCGCTTTGCCCAATGGAAAATTAGAGCGGATTCAAAAGAACTGCGAACGGAATTCCAAACCGTTTGAATATGCGTTTCTTCTGGACGCACTCAAGATCGAGCAGGCTCAGGGGATCACCATCGACACGGCCCGCTGCTTTTTTCATACCAAAAAAAGAAATTACATCATTATTGATGCACCCGGACATATCGAATTCTTAAAAAGCATGGTTACCGGCGCTTCCCGTGCAGAAGCGGCCCTGCTGGTTATTGACGCCTCCCGCGGTGTTGAGGAAAATACACGCCGGCATGGTTACTTTTTATCCATGCTGGGTATTCGTCAGGTTGCTGTTGTCGTTAACAAAATGGATTTGGTCGATTACAAAGAGCAGGATTTTAACGATATCAAACAAGAATACGAAGCTTTTTTGAATAAAATCAATATTCGGCCCGAGACGTTCATTCCTGTCAGCGGCTTTTTGGGCGACAACATCGCCAATGCCTCGGACAAAATGTCATGGTATAAAGGCGTGACGGTTCTGGAACAGATGGACTTGTTTCAGGCCATTCCCGTACCGGATGAAATGCCATTCCGTATGCCGGTACAAGGGGTATACAAATTTACAGAGAGCAATGACAGTCGCCGTATTATTGCCGGTACGGTCGAATCCGGGAAAATCAGAGCAGGTGACACCGTTGTCTTTTATCCTTCCGGAAAAAGAACAACCATCAAGACGCTGGAAATCTTTCCTGCAGATTCACTGCATACGGGCATTCCGTCTTGTTTCTCCACCGGAGAAGCCGCAGGGTTTACCATGAGGGAGCAAATTTTCATCAGACGCGGGGAAATTGCCTGTATAGAAAATGAAACGCCCCCCTGCGTGGGTGTAAAATTAAAAGCCAACCTTTTCTGGCTCGGGGGAAACCGGTTTGTCAACGGAAAATCTTATTATTTGAAATGTGGAACAGCAAAAGTGGAAATGCACCTCGAAAAAATAGAGCGGATTGTCAATGCTTCCGATCTCAGTTGCCAAATGCGCAATTATGTAGAAAAGAATGAAGTCGCAGAGTGTGTTCTTGTACTGGAAATGCCTCTCGCTTTTGATTTAGCAGGCAGTATCGATCAAACCAGCCGGTTTGTTATCGTGGATGACTATGAAATTGCCGGAGGTGGAATTATTACAGAAGCCATGGAAGAGTATGACTATAATACCCGCAACATTCGCTGGTCAGAAAATGCTGTTTCTGCAAATGAACGATTCCGCTGCCTGGGTCAAAAGGGGATTGTTGTGTGGATGACCGGACTGTCCGGCTCAGGGAAAACCACTATCGCGCAAGAGGTGGAACGACGTTTGGTTGCATCCGATTACAAAGCCTATGTGTTGGATGGAGACAAGCTGCGACACGGATTAAATAAGGATCTTGGATTTTCTGATGCGGACCGCGTTGAAAATATGCGCCGTTTGGCAGAAACGTCTAACCTTTTCCGGGACGCGGGCATTATCACAATCGTTACTTTGATTTCTCCCTTTGCACAGAACCGTCGGGAGGCAAGAGAGACCATTGGCAATGATTTCATGGAGGTTTACATTAAAGCAAGTATTGAAACATGTAAGAAACGCGATCCGAACAAGCTTTATCAGAAGGCATTGAATGGACAAATCAAGTATTTTACCGGCATTGATTCTCCCTATGAGATTCCGGAAAATCCGGACCTTGTTCTGGATACTGAAAAATGGAACGAGGAAGAATGTACGGAAATATTATACAATTTTATATTGAAGCAACTTAAACGCTAAACTTTAGGGAGAGAAATAAATGACAATTTTTTTATATATTCTGGTTGGATTCATGGCACAGATGATTGACGGCACATTGGGAATGGCTTATGGTGTCAGCTGCCGTACTTTTTTACGCACAATCGCCGGAGTCCCTTCTTCCGTTACCAGCGCAGTGGTTCACTGCAGCGAATTGCCAACGACTTTGGTATCCGGAATTTCTCACTGGAAATTAAAAAATGTAGACAAGAAACTGCTTCTGAAGCTGATCGTGCCTGGCGTAATCGGCGGTGTGCTGGGGGCATATCTGCTGTCTGGGCTGGGGGATATCCTGGAGCCATTTATCGATGGCTATTTGATTATCATTGGGATTTTCATCTTTTCAAAAGCGTTTAAAAAAGATCGTAAACCGAAAGACATCGGCAAACTGATTTACCCGCTTGGTCTGGTAGGCGGCTTTCTGGATGCAACCGGCGGAGGTGGATGGGGACCTGTTGTGAACTCCACCTTGATTGCTTCCGGACAGGATGTGAAAAAATCGATTGGAACCACCAATACCGCGGAATTTATTGTCACGGTCGCAGAAACCACCACATTTGCCGCATTATTGGTTGACATTACCAGTTATTTTCCGATTATCATCGGCCTTATCATCGGAGGTGTCATTGCTGCGCCGATCGCTGCTGTTGTCTGCAAAAAGATACCGGTCCGCCCGTTGCTTGGACTCGTAGGGGTACTGGTCACCGGACTGAATATCTACAATCTTATCGTATGGTTTTTAAATTCAGTCGGCCAATGATAAAAAATGGAAAATGGGTGCAATATGGGGACGGTTCTTGTGCAATATGGGGACGGTTCTTATATTGCATAAGCGGAATAAAATGAAATATAAGAACCGTCCCCATATTGCATTTTTTGCTGGGCAACGCAAAACTTGAATATACAGGTAAAAAATGGTAAAATATGGACATTATTTCATTTGATTTAATGAAATCAAATCACTTTTTCAAAACTGGCTTAACAGAAAAATTTTATGAATAAGGTGCAGGATGTATATTTATAGAGCATATGGCCTGATATTTTTATCAGAGCTTCTGATCCCCGAACTTGACACTGCCGAGGGAACGCCTGATGTTATGATCAAGTTTGGCGAAGTTCCAGCTTTTTTGTCTGATCCGGTTGATCAAGGAAAATTTTATCAATCCGCACCGAATGAATTTCTCTTGAAACTGGATAAAATAGCGAAATTTTACGTTAAGGATGGCAACACAATAACCATTACCCCTTTTATTGATCTCGACAGCCCGGACATCCGACTTTTCCTGCTTGGATCCGTTTTCGGCGCTCTGCTCCAGCAAAGAGGCCTTCTGGTGCTTCACGGTTCCTCTGCGGTAATCGATGGAAAGGGTGTGGTTTTTACCGGAAGATCGGGCATTGGAAAATCAACTCTGGCTGCGGCTTTTTACAAAAGGGGTTATCAAATACTCACGGATGACGTTTGTGTGGTTCAGATTGGCATTACTGGAATCCCATACATCATTCCGGGGTTTCCAAGCCTGAAATTGTGGAAAGACTCGGCCGAGAAGCTTGGAAGAAGTACGGACGGGCTTGAGGCGGTAAAAAAAGATATGGAAAAGTACAGAGCCGGAATTGAAATGGGGGATAGCGGAGAGGGGATCGCACTCAATGAAATATATGTATTAAGCACACATAACAAGGAAAACATTGAACTTAAGCCGATTAAAGATATGGCAAAACTGGAAGTCCTGTTAAATAATACCTATCGATATCGATATTTGAACGGTCAGGGAATGAAGCCCCTTCATTTCAAACAGTGCGCTGCTATTGCAGGGAAAATCGAAATCTATAACGTACTGCGTCCGAAGGCCCTCTTTTTGCTTGACGAGCTGGTTTCTGCTGTTGAATGGAATATTGAAGAACATAAGTAAATAATAATAAAAGGGTGGTATATGCATTGACGAAAACTAAAAAAATGTATACAGCATTTGGTCTTCATATCGAATCGGAGCTTGAACTTCCGGAGCTTATTACATCCAATGGACAGGCCGATGGGACGATCGTTCTGGGGGAAGTTCCGGAGCAGCTGGAAGAATCCGTGAAAAAGACTCCATGGTATGAGATAACGGCCGGGAAATTCCTGCTGACGGTGGATGGAATAGCGAAATATTATGTGGAAAACGGAGAGCAAATCTTTATCAAGCCGGATTTGGATGCCAAAATGGATGATATCAGGGTCTTTCTGTTGAACTCGATATTTCCTGTATTTTTGCAGCAAAGGGGATTCCTCGTTCTGCATGGATCAGCCGCGGTGATAGATGGCAAGGGAACAGCCTTTATCGGCGGGACTGCGGTCGGTAAAACAGCGATCGCTTTTAACCTGTATAATCGAGGGCATCAGATTGTGACCGACGAGGTATGCGCTGTTGGGATGAAGAACGGCAAGGCAGTGATTCTTCCCGGTATACCGCAGCTGAATGTCTGGCATGATACCTTACAGGCGGTGGGCAAGGATACAGGCAGTTGCCGTTCTATACGGCAGGGACTTATGAAATATGCCTTTAGTACGATTGACCGATATGACAATGAGTCAGTCGAATTATCAAACATCGTCTTATTAAAAAATCATAACCGGGATGATGTCATAATTGAGGCTATAAAAGGTGGTAAAAAGCTTGAGAATTTAATTCGAAATATACATTTCATCGAAACAGTCGCAAACCAGTCAGAACATTTTAAGATATGTGCAGCGGCCGCGGCAGCAGCCAATATGATTCAGATAACCTTTGATAACCGTACTCATTCGTTTGAAGAAGTGACCGATTCTATTCTTGAGGAGATAAGATAATGGGCGATATCATCTGGCTGGCATCATACCCCAAGTCCGGGAATACATGGTTTCGGGCTTTTCTTTCCCACTTGCTCCAGGAAGAAAATGAAGAAATCAGTATTAATAAAATGAAAACCGACGGCATATTCAGTTCAAGGGCGATATTCGATGACATAACAGGGATTGAATCATCCGATCTGACTGCCGATGAAATCGATGCCTGGAGACCATTGGTTTATAATCATCTGGCGCAAATGGCGAATAGGCAATTATTTGTGAAAGTGCATGATGCCTATACTTATGTAGAGGATGGAAAGCCGCTTTTAAGTACTGTAAATTCCAAAGCAATTTATATTATTCGCAATCCTTTGGATGTGGCCGTTTCTTTTGCCAACCATTCGTCAAAGGATTTCGATCAAATTATAAAAAGCATGAACGAAGAGACATTTGCTTTTTGCGATAATAAGAACCGATTGCCAAAGCAGCTAAGGCAGAAGCTTTTGTCATGGCACTCGCATGTGGAAAGCTGGACAAACGCCTCGGAGCTGCCGGTGCATGTGATGAGGTATGAGGATATGCAGACAGACCCTGTCAAGACCTTTACCGAGGCGGTACGATTTATCGGGATTGACTGCAGCGAAGAACAAATTAAAAAAGCCATTTCAGCATCGGATTTCAATAAATTGAAAGCGGAAGAAGAAGAAAGCGGATTCAAGGAAAGAATCTCAAAAACAACCGTTTTTTTTCGCACGGGCAAAGCCGGCGACTGGCGAAATCATTTAAATAAGGAACAAAGGGATGCGATTATTACGGATCATGGAGCGGCAATGAGAAAATTCGGGTATCTTGACAGCATGGGTAATCTGGTATAATAAGCAATAAAGTGGAGGAAAATCCTATGGAAAAAATCATGCTAAATTCAATTATTGAAAAGAATAATGAGATGGTGACAGCGGACATGGACGGCGAAACTGTGATGATGAGTGTTAAAACTGGGAAATATTATAATCTTGGCAAAATGGGCAGCATTATCTGGGGGATGATTGAAAATCCGATACTGGTAGAAATAATCGTCAGCAGTCTGCTGGAGAAGTATAGTG
>CAZJXH010000105.1:0-11943 GCA_964549475.1 uncultured Oscillospiraceae bacterium | reverse complement strand
CAGCGTGGTCATCATTTTGCCATTGTGGATGAAGTGGATAGCATATTGATTGATGAAGCAAGGACACCGTTGATTATTTCCGGAACAGGAGAAAAATCCACTGATTTATATGGGAAAGCCAATGATTTCGTGAAAAGGCTGAAAGTTTTTGTCATAGCCGAAACCGATGACAAGACCGATTTCAATGAATTGACAGGCGATTCCGACTATATCGTCGACGAAAAGGCACAATCCGCATTATTGACAACAAAAGGCGTAAAAAAAGCGGAACAGTTTTTTGGTCTTGACAATTTAACCGATTCCGAAAACTACACCATCATGCATCACATCAACAATGCGCTGAAAGCACACGGGCTGATGAAACTTGATCATAAATATGTTGTCAAAGACGGTGAAGTCATCATTGTCGATGATTTCACCGGGCGTTTGATGCTTGGCAGACGTTACAATGACGGACTTCATCAGGCAATCGAGGCAAAAGAAGGCGTCAAGGTGGAACATGAAAGCATCACGCTTGCAACCATCACTTTCCAGAACTATTTCCGAATGTATAAAAAACTATCCGGAATGACCGGAACCGCATTAACTGAAGAAGCAGAATTCCGTGGAATATACAATCTGGATGTTGTATGTATTCCGACAAACAGCGAAATGATTCGAATTGATTTACCGGATGCTGTCTATAAAACAATTAAAGGGAAATACAAAGCCGTATTAGACGAGGTGATTCAAGCAAATAAAACAGGACAGCCTGTTCTAGTCGGAACCATTTCTGTGGAAACATCCGAATATCTCTCTCGACTTTTTACCTTGAACGGAATCAAGCATAATGTGTTGAATGCAAAACAGCATGAGAGAGAAGCAGAGATTGTCGCGCAGGCTGGCAGATACGGTTCTGTTACGATAGCAACCAACATGGCGGGACGCGGTACCGATATTCTGCTGGGTGGCAATCCGGAATTCATGGCAAAACAAGAAATGCGCAAACAAGGATACGATGAGGAAATCATCAATGCATCCACTGCACACAATGAAACCACGGATGCAGTGATTCTGGAGGCCCGCGAAAAGTTTATTGAACTGAATAACAAGTATAAGAAAGAAACCCAGACAGAACATATCCAGGTGGTTGATGCGGGAGGCCTTTATATCATGGGAACAGAAAGGCATGAATCCCGCCGTATCGATAACCAATTAAGAGGGCGTTCCGGACGCCAGGGAGATCCTGGACAAAGCCGCTTTTACCTTTCTCTTGAAGATGAACTGCTTCGCTTGTTCGGTGGAGAACGAATGACCAATATGTTCAATCTTTTGCGCGTCGACGAGGATGTCCAAATTGAACACAAAATGTTATCCGGTGCGATTGAAACCGCACAGAAGAAAATCGAAGGCAAAAACTTTGGAATCCGCAAAAATGTACTGGAATATGATGATGTAATGAACAAGCAGCGGGAAGTTATCTATGGGCAGCGAAGAAAAGTGCTGGAAGGCGAAGACCTGCACCCGATCTATCTCAATATGATCAGTAATGTCATGACCGATATCATGGTGACTTTCTGCGATCAGTACCAGCATTCGGAAGAATGGGATGTGGAGGGTCTAAAGGCAAAGCTATACGATGCTTTTGGAGAACTTCCGGGGTATTCGATCCTGAATGAAGCAAAAATGAAAAATATCAATAAAATGGATTTAACCGAAAAGCTCATAGTGGATGCTCTTGATAAATATGAATCTCGAATTTCGGATTTTGGATCAAAAGAACTGATGGCGGAAGCGGAACGGGTTATATTGCTTCGAATTGTTGACGAAAAATGGATGAACCATATCGACGCGATGGACGATCTGCGTTCAAGCATCGGTATGCGGGGATATGCCCAGAAGGACCCTGTTGTCGAATACAAAAGAGAAGGATATGAAATGTTTGAAGCCATGAACCAATCGATCCAGGAAGACGCACTGCGTCTTATGATGAGAGCAAGATTCACCTCCGAAACACCATTACAAAGAAAAACGGTCGCTAAAAACATGAAAGAAGAAATGGGTGGAATCATCGCATCACAGAATTCTTCGGGCAATAAACCATCTGCCCAGACAAACAAAGCAGTGCAAGCCACTCCTGTCAAACGAGAAGCAACAAAAGTTGGCCGCAATGATCCTTGCTCTTGTGGAAGTGGTAAAAAATATAAGAATTGTTGCGGCAGAAACGAGTAGCAGATGAATAAAGTGGAATACGCCGAATATAAAGAAAACATCAAAAATGCAGCCGCTGAAATCCGATCGACTTGGCGGTACGCTCCGGAAGTTTGTATTGTTTTAGGCTCGGGATTGAGTTCATTGGCAGAATCATTGACAGAGGTGATTGAAATACCCTATTCATCCATTTCTGGATTTCCCGAGGTAACCGTTACCGGGCATGAAGGAACAATGATTCTCGGGAAGCTCCAGCAAATTCCGGTATTGCTGCTTAAAGGCCGATTCCATTATTATGAAGGCCATTCCATTGAAAGTGTCGTGTTCCCGATCCGAGTCATGGTAGAACTTGGAATGAAGCTAATTATCCTGACCAATGCTGCTGGCGGCATCAATACATTGATGAAGCCGGGAGATCTGATGATAATAAAGGATCATATCGGATTATTCTGCGAATCTCCGTTACGGGGTGAAAATTTTGATCAATATGGACCGCGATTCCCGGATCAAAGTTCTGTATACGTGTGGGATGAAGTGATTCAACATGCAAAAGACTTGAATATTTCTTCATTTCCTGGAGTTTATGCGTATGCAAAAGGCCCGATGTATGAAACCCCGGCTGAAATCCGACTTTTTTCAAAACTTGGTGCGGATGCGGTTGGAATGTCAACTGTACCGGAAGCAATTGTCGCATCCCATGGCGGAATGAAAGTAATTGGGATTTCATGCATTACCAATTTTGCAGCAGGAATTCTGGATCAGCCCTTGTCTCATAAAGAAGTTCTTGAAGTAGGGAAACAAGCGGCAGATAATATGAAAAATCTCATTATCAAAATAATCACTTCGAGGTAAACAATGAATCATTATTCAATCAAAGACATATCTCTGGCAGAAAACGGCAGGAAAAAAATCGAATGGGCTTATCAAAATATGCCGGTGTTAAGAGAAATCGAAAAAGAATTTCTCCGAGATAAACCTTTCTTAGGGAAGAGAATCGCTGTAAGTGTTCATGTGGAAGCAAAAACGGCTTGCCTTGCAAAATTATTGAAAGCAGGCGGAGCCGAAGTTGCCCTGACGGGATGCAATCCCTTATCCACTCAGGATGATGTCGCTTCAGCCCTTGCCGTAGAGGGGATATCCGTCTTTTGCTGGTATAATGCAACAAAAGAGGAATACCGCCGTCATTTGATTCAAGCCCTT
This sequence comes from uncultured Oscillospiraceae bacterium, assembly GCA_964549475.1. Classification (GTDB taxonomy): domain Bacteria; phylum Bacillota; class Clostridia; order Saccharofermentanales; family UBA5734; genus JBBQKF01. The sequence goes on along the minus strand of CAZJXH010000105.1, from coordinate 8,553 downwards.
GAGTTCAAACCCCATATCGTAATCGACGACGGAGGAGATCTCGCAGAATTACTGCACACGACAAACAAAGCGGATTTATCAGAATTGATCGGTGGTTGTGAAGAAACAACTACAGGAGTACATCGATTAAAAATATTAGAAAACGAAAATAAGCTTCTATATCCTGTCATTGCAGTCAATGACGCACGGTGCAAACACCTGTTTGACAATCGATATGGAACCGGCCAATCAACCTTAACCGCCTTGATGGCAACAACAAATCTATTAATCGCAGGGAAAACGATGGTTGTTGCAGGATATGGCATGTGCGGCAAAGGAATTGCAATGAGAGCGAAAGCCTTTGGAGCAAAAGTCATTGTGACTGAAATCGATCCGATTAAAGCAGCAGAAGCATTAATGGAAGGCTTTGATGTTATGACAATGAGCCAGGCTGCTCCTTTAGGTGATTTTTTCGTTACAGTAACAGGATGCAAGGATGTAATTACATCAAAACATTATAAAATAATGAAGAATGGCGCTGTTCTTGCAAACGCAGGTCACTTTGACGTTGAGATCAACATTCCGGAACTGGAGAACGAATCAGTTGATAAAGAAGAAAAAAGAAAAAATGTTATGGGATACCATCTCTCGAACGGCAAGTGGATTCATTTGCTTGCAGAAGGCCGACTGGTCAATCTTGCAGCCGGCGATGGACATCCGGTCGAAATCATGGATATGAGTTTTGCATTACAAGCCTTGAGCGCACGCTATATTCTCAAAAATGGAAGCGGGCTGAAACCGCAGGTATATCAGATTCCACAGGAATTGGACGAGAAAGTCGGATACCTTTTGCTACAATCAAAAAATATCAAAATTGATTCTCTAAATGAAGAGCAGAAATTTTATATAAATCATTGGGAAATTTAGAAAAGTGTGGTAAAATTAGAAAGCTGATTTTTGCAATGGAAGGAAACGTATGAATAAACCTGTTTTATTTAAGAATATAACAGTCATCACACCGGACATATCGGATGTCGTCGTGATTCCGTCTTGCTATGTGCTGGTTTGTGACGGGAAGTACAGATACGTTGGAACGAATTGCGAAGATGCGCTAAAATTGATTCCTACGATGGATTATGATATTTATGATGGAACAGACCGGATTCTGCTTCCAGCATTTGCAAACGCACATACCCATTTGGCAATGACATTGATGCGGAACAATGCCGACGATACAACATTGCATAAGTGGCTGTTTGAATCTATTTTTCCATTGGAGGCGAAAATGCGGTCCCAGGAACTAAACAGTGGGACAATGCTGGGTATTTGCGAAATGATAAAGAATGGCATCGGAGCTTGTGCAAACATGTATATGACACGGGAAGACGCCATGGATTCCCAGTCGGCAATCGATACCGGGATTAAAATGAACACATCGATCATGGGTGGATCGAGGGATCCAGTCTCCGGTAAATATATAATTGACAAGCATGCATTCGACACTGTTTTTGACCGGTATCATAACGCCGCTGACGGAAGAATAAAATGCGGAGTGCTGGTTCATTCCATTTACCTGTATGACGAAGAGTATTATTATCGCCTTGCCGATCTTGCAAAGAGCAGGAATACCTTCATTCATGTACATGTTTCTGAAACAAAGAAAGAAGTGGACGACTGCATTCAGCAATATGGGATGAGACCTCCCGCCATCCTTGAGAAAATGGGGATATTCAGTGTTCCTGCCATTGCCGCACATTGTGTATTTCTGGATGATCAGGATCGTGTGATTCTCAAGCGGAACAATGTAACGGTTGTACACAATCCGACGAGCAATTTAAAGCTTGGAAGCGGTATCGCCGATTTAAAAAAGCTTCTCGATTCGAATATCCAAGTGGCGCTGGGGACAGATGGCCCTGCAAGCAATAATAATCTGGATTTGTATCAGGAAATGAAGCTTGCGTCCTTTTTAGCAAAAGGAACAAATTACGATGCATCCGTAGTTCCCGCGCAACAGATCATACGAGCCGCGACAGTCAGCGGAATGAAAGGGCTTGGATTTGAAAATTCAGGCAATGTCGCGGTCGGGATGGATGCCGATCTTCAGATTCTAAATACAAAAAATCCGGCAATGACCCCATTGGGCAATCCGATTGCCGCTGTGGTCTATAGTGCGAATGGCAGCTATGTCGAATCCTTGATGGTTTCCGGCAAGATGCTGATGATGAACAGGGAATTACTGACCATTGATGAAGAGAAAGCCCTTTATGAAGCAAAACAATCTGCGGATTTTATCTATCAACGAAGTAAATGAAGGAATAAAGTCTTGTTGTTTTTTATATGCCGATGTGGCTCAGAGGTAGAGCAATTCACTCGTAATGAATAGGTCGTGGGTTCGATTCCCACCATCGGCTCCAAATTTTTCTACCAATCGATTGATGTGTTTTGGTTTAAGGAGATCGTTATGAACCATAATGATAAATTTATTTCAAAGCGAACCATTGGTACAATACTGATTTTGGTATTTTGTATTTTTTTTACTGGAAGCTGTTCATTGGAATCAACATATGAATTTCCCAATATCTCTTATTCCAGTGCCAGCATTACGCCCACCAAAACGCCTAAACCATCCGATTCCACTGCTGTCTCTTCCGGTACGCTGAAAATCGCATTACCCTTGTCGGATGAGTGTCTGCATTACCTCTCCTTGATGTATGCCGGAGAAAAATCGGGACTGTTTACTGACACTGATACAAATAGCAACGGATTGACCGTACCTCTTGCAACCTTAGATGCGGTCATTTCCGGACTGAATACGGTATTGCAGGTGATTCCTTCAACCGGATATACACAACAGGAAATGAATATCGCCGCTTCATCCAATTTGCTGCCGGATATCATGTTATTCTGTAATAACGATAATTCAACAATGAACGGATTCTCAAAAGCGGTATTTGACAGTTCTATCTTGAATTCATATTCATCCACAGCAATTATTTATCCTGCAATGATACAAAATGGATTGTCCAATGCTTCATTACAGTCTCTTCCATATTATGCTTCGATAAAAATGCTTTATGCAAACACAACAATCCTCATAGATGGAGAGAAATCCTCTCTATTGTCTGGAACCGGGCAGATTGATTTTAAAACAGTTCAAACCCTGGCAAAAAAGATCACAAAACCGGACACCGGCATCTATGGATTAATGGGGCTTCCCGATCTGCTGTCTTTTTTCCCAATGACATTGGATTCAACCATTAATAGCTATATGTGGAATGGTGTTCGATTTGATTTTAGCAAAGACGCTTTTAGCAAGAGTATCATTGAAATAAAAAATCTCATCACATCGGGATCCGTTGTTGATTCGTTGAACGCAACCCAAAAAAAAGTCAAATACGGAGAATTGGACCCCCGCATACTGAATAAAATCGGATTCTGGATTGATGATTCCAATAAACTGGAAACGTGGAAATCCTTAAGCAGCAGTAATTATAAACGATATCCGATACAAGGGGAGGAACAGATCACCATTCCTCTATCAATCTACTCGATCGCTGTCAATTCAAATAGTGCATTATTAGAGGAAGCAAAACAATTTGCCGCCTATCTGGCTTTTGACCGGGATGCATTGCTCTTTCGGTCAAGGTATGCCAATCCCAACGGCTTCATTCCTCCGATAAAAGACGATGAAGTCTGGAAAAACCTTGTAAAAACACAGCTGCAAGGAGAAGAGCTGTATGCTCTTTTTGATAAAATGGAAAATGCAAAATCAATCACGAACGATGCAGGACAATTTGTAAAAGCAACATTCGGAAATTTATTTGATAAGTATTTTAATGATATTCTGTATAGCAGAAAAAGTTTTTCTACGTTTGTCGAAGAGATTAATAAAGAAGCGAACCAGGCGATGAATACGCCTTAAGGACCGTTCATCCGCTTGCAATGGCAGATTGGCAGGAATTTATCGGAGGTGTGTATTTTTGAATAAAACGGAAGAGTCATTTTGTGTAAAACAATTTGATGAGGAGGATATCCCACGGATAGCTGCCGCCCGCTTTTTAGGTCGCACACGGAAAGAAACGAAAATAAAAATCGAGAAAATCAAACGATTCGCAGGAAAAGGAAATATGTTTGTGGTTCAAGAGAAGGAAAGCTTTCTCTTGTGCGGATTTTCTCCGGTGGATATTGTCACGAACCAGGCATCAATATGGATATATCCATCCGATTCCGAACTAAATTCAACAATCGTATCCAATTCTTCCAGAATAATATCTTTCTTATTATATGAGGGGTTTTATCGGAGGAAATTGCATAAAATCAATTTTTGCATCAATGAAAGCAATATTGCCCTTATAAACCTGCTTAAGGCGTCCAAATGGAAACAAGAGGGGATCCTTATCGATCATTTATTTGAACAGGATCATTATTTCAATGGAATACTGTTTGCCATGATTGAAACGGATTTCCATCAATACAGCATAAGCATGATTCCTTTTCTCAACGGGTACTTGATCATACAAACCACCAATACATCAGTGCTTTCGATTTCAATAATCAAAGAACGGGAGGGAGTTCCGTCATATATTGATGAAAAATGCGGATATCGGGACCAGATCAGTGAAAACAATAAAATTTTCCGGTCAAAGGACAATAATCTGATTTTTATATCAGAAAACGCATATCCCTATCTGATCCATGCTTCCAATCAATTGTTTGAATATACAAGAGGGGTTCGCACACAATTCGACTTGTCATTCGAATATTCCGGTGCAACCGAATTTCAAAAACAGGTATGGAATGCAACGATGCAAATACCATACGGACAAACAAGGACCTACGCAGAAATTGCCAATCAATTAAGGCCCAATGAGAAAAATTCCGAACTAAGCCTGCTTTCGAGAGCGGTTGGAACCGCTCTCGGGAAAAATCCAATCATGATTGCCATCCCATGTCATCGGGTTATCGGGAAAGACGGCAAATTGAAAGGATTTGCCGGTGGACTTGAAGTAAAAGATTATCTATTGTCCCATGAAATGCTGTTTTTAAAATAAATATCTAAAACAATAAAATTTTAAAATAAATATCTAAAATAATAAAATAAGTAGAATAAGAGGGGAATACATAAATGAAAATAAGTCCATTACATATTAAAAAGCCATTGGATGCGCCATCAACCTTTCTAAATCCCGTCCCGGTTGTAATGGTTTCCTGTTGTGGAACATCAGAAGGATATGATAAACCCAATATCATTACATTGGCATGGACAGGAACGATTAATTCTGAACCCCCCATGCTATCTGTTTCGATCCGTCAATCCAGACATTCCCATCAGCAAATCATGGAATCCAGGGAATTTGTAGTCAACCTGGTAACAGAACCTCTTCTGGAAGCCTGTGATTATTGTGGAGTCAAATCAGGAGCGAATATGGATAAATTTGTTGCCTGTCATCTTACAGCAGAAAAAAATGAAGAAATTCTTTCATTTGCTCCAGCTATTCAAAACAGCCCGGTTTCACTATTCTGCAAAGTGACACAGGTCATCGAATTAGGTTCCCACGACTTGTTTATCGCACAAATTGTATCTGTTACTGTTTCGGAGCAGTTGTTTGAATCAAATGGCCGAATCAATCTCGGCAAAGCAAATCTGGTTGCCTATTCCCACGGCGAATATCATGCGCTTGGGCAGGTCCTGGGCTTCTATGGATACTCCGTCGCATCCCGTGAGATCAAAGCAAGACGGCTGCCTCATATCGCATCGAAGGGAAGGAAGCACTCTGCTAAAAATCCAAGTAAAAAATAGCATTTCACAAAACTTTTATTTGACAGATCATCCGGATGGATGTTTTCAACCGTTGTTTCCTTTAGCGCCCTTTATTTCTATTTCCTCTAAAATAAACGGAACGACTTCCTCTGGCTTAATATCAAGGACAAGAGCAAATTCATCATATAGTAATTTTTCGGCTGCTTTCATCAGCTTTTCGTCTGAAAAATGAAACTTTTTACCGTTTTTTACTTGCTCCATTCGATTATGATAAAGTGACCGGATGAGTTTAATCAGTTCCTTGCGGTCGCCATTTTTTATGATTGCGCTGAATTCTGCTTCCCGCAGCTGGGGATCGTCTATCCATATGTCAGCTTCATCAGGCATTGATTTGATTAATGCATAAACCTCGTCAACCGACAAAATTCTCCGCATAATCACGTTTAAATTATCAGTCGGTACATATATAGTAGAACTATCCTCATAAACAGGGCTTATAATGTAATATTCTCTTTCAGCGATACCGGCGAATCGCTTTTTGCAGATATCCTTGATTTTACAGACACCAGTTCCTCCATATACGATATAGTCATTCACATGAAACATTTTATCTCCTCCAGAATAAAAAAACACATATAAAAAATAAAAGTGCAGGCTTCGACAACTGGATTTACGCTCTCGAATACTACACGTTGTTATGTCTCTATTATACCAATGATTTCAAGTTAATGTAACAAAGTATTTCGTACAAATAAAATATTTATGTAAAATACGTATAATATGTAAAATACGTATAAACTGATGTAAAAATACCGATTTAATTTGTATAAAATAAAAGAGCAGCGTGGAAAACTCCGCGCCGCCCTTGGTATAAGGCAAATCATTCCAAACAAATAATTTACAAATTATTTGTTTGTTGCAAGAACCTTTTTCAGCTTGGCAAAACGTGGTACTCCATCTTCCATCGGAGGGCAGGATTCTCCATGGATAAGAGGGAGGACGTAATCAATATACTGCTGATTCAGTCCGTTTCCGGCTTCATTGATCCAATCCCTCGGGATTTTGCGCTCTGTATTTGCCACTTCGTCCAATGGAATCAGCTTAATATCATAGTGATATTCACCGGATTCCGGACGGGCGCATCCGACCATGAAATCGGTTTTCCCATCAACTGCGCATTGCACCGCTGTCTGTCCGGCAAGGAACGCTTCTTCGACATCCCGCTTTGAACCGCAATGGGCTGCACAGCGCTGCAGCAGGGAGAATTCGATTCCACGAACTTTACATCCGATTTTTTCTTTCAGATAATTGGCAAGAATGGTTGCAGCTCCACCTAACTGGGCATGTCCGAATGCATCACGGTCGACCTTGCCGACCAATTCCGGGATATACCGTCCGTCCGCAGCTTTTACGCCTTCCGAAACAGCAATTATACATTTAAGGCTTTTCTCGTAAATCTTCTTTACGTCAATCAGCATTTTATCAATATCAAAATCAATCTCCGGTAAATAAATCAAATCCGGTCCCTGGCCTTTGTATGCGGAGACCGCTGTAGCGGCCGTCAACCATCCGGCGTTCCGTCCCATGATCTCAATGACGGTGATCATGCCTGTATCATAAACACGCGCATCGTGATAGACCTCCATGGTCGAAGTGGCAATATATTTTGCGGCAGAAGAAAAACCCGGACAGTGGTCGGTTCCGAACAAGTCATTGTCGATTGTTTTCGGTACACCCATCACGCGGCATTCCCAGTCCGCCTTTTGCATGAATTTTGAAATCTTATTACATGTATCCATGGAATCATTTCCACCATTATAGAAAAAATAGCGGATATTATATTTTTTGAATACTTCAACAATTCTTTTATAGTCCGTATCGTCAACCGAAGCATCCTTTAATTTGTATCTGCATGATCCGAGAGCAGAAGAAGGGGTTGTTTTCAATAATTCAATTTCATAGGGATCTTCTAACCCGATGTCATAGAATTTTTCTTCCAAGATTCCTTTTATCCCATGTGCTGCGCCATAAACTTTGTTGATGACACCAGTCTGTTTGAGGGCCTCTGTAAAAACACCGGCTGCACTTGAGTTGATAACAGAAGTAGGTCCGCCGGATTGTCCAAATATTGCATTTCCAACTAATTTTTTCATTACAATCCTCCTAAAAAATATTTAATAAGTGAATTATTATAGTATTTTTTCATTTAATAACAAAGAAAAATCATTAATAAATGAGAAATACCGAACGATATGATGATACCATGAAACGCCTTATCGTTCAAGAATTATCAAGTATGCAGATTAAATAAGAATTACGGGGAAATTCATTATAAAATATTAATTATAGTGATAGAACCCGTCCGATGAGGGAATATTCCGACCAAAACATCCCGAAATCGAACAGAAATCTTTTCCAAGGCATAAAAATCGGAAGCGGGCACCCTTTGACATTCTACATTATATTTCCGTTTCGAACGAACTTCTTTTACTTGAACATAAACTGGAAGTTACTTTTACATTTAAATTATATTTAAGCTCAATTTTTCCGTATAAACTTATTTGTCAAAAACTATTGACAAAACGGGCGGGCATAAGTATAATTCCAATGTACTTGCGAGACATTAGTACAAGCCTAATCACGGTGGGATTAGCTTAGTCGGTTAAAGCGCCAGTTTGTGGCACTGGAGATCATGGGTTCAAATCTCATATTCCACCCCACAATATTTTTTTAAGATTATAAACATCTTAAAAAAATATAAATGTCTTCAATCGATGGGATGTCGCCAAGTGGTAAGGCACGGGACTTTGACT
>CAZJXH010000104.1:0-12047 GCA_964549475.1 uncultured Oscillospiraceae bacterium | reverse complement strand
GGCTTCCGATGATAATGTATAATTTTTATATTTAACACGCTTTTTGATGCAGCGCATCCGGCAAAGCTTCGTTTGTTTCAAAAGAATGACGGATTTCATCACAAAGCATATCTTCGTCAAGCGCCCATAGGAATTCTTCAAAATCGAATGAAAACAGTGTCATAGAATCCACATTACCAACCGGAAAAGAAAATTTTTCACGGTTGATGGCTACACCAAGAAGACTCCCGGCACAGATAATATGATACTCCGGAGTGTTTTCATGAAAATATTTCAAGGAAGTCAGAGCTCTTTCACAGGACTGTATTTCATCAAGAATAATGAGTGTCTCGCCCGGAATGATTTTTTCGCCTGTACTGACTTCAAGAAAGCGAATAATCCGTTCAGGCTCGATATTGTCGGCAAAATAAGAAGCGACTGTCTGATTCGTTTCAAGATTGATATACGCAACGTTCTTATAGTGCTGCTCGCCGAATTCACGGATGATGTGCGTTTTGCCAACCTGCCTTGCTCCATATACAAGCAGGGGCATTCTGTCCCTGATATTATTTTTCCATGCCAGCAGTGTAACGGTTATTTTTCTTTTCATGCATCATCACCTCAATGACATTATATAAAAAATGTATTTATATGTCAATAATAATCAAAATATTATGATTAAATGGCACATAAAAGTTATAAATAGGATGATTGCATTGCATGAGGATAAATTCCCCCTCATGAATTATTCTTTCCAATACTTCTTGAATTTCAACGGCGTTGTGCCAATCATACGCTTGAATGAGCGAATATAGTTGTTGGATTCGGAAAATCCGCATTTTACTGCAATTTCATTAATATTTAAACTGGTTTCTATGAGGAGCTTTTTTGAAATATTAATTTTATAATTAACAAGATACTCGTATGGATTGAGTCCGGTGAAGTTTTTAAAAATCCGAATGAAGTAATATTTGCTGAAGCTTACTGTTTTAGCTATATCATCGACATTTATATCTTTATCAAAGTTATCTTGAATATATTTTATTGCATTTGTAATTTCATTCTTGTGCTGATTAAACCGGCTATTATTAGCAGGACTGTTTTTACTCTTTATCAAATCGGTAAGCAATTGTGTTATTAAAGAGCTTATTTTAATGTCCGGCATGCTTTCGCTATTTGTAATGATATTATCCAATTCGCTGAACCTGTTTCCAAATTCATTCAATACACCGGTGTTGATAGGACCAAGCTCATCGCTATTCAAGATGTCATAGTATTCTTTCGCACATATGCCGTTGAAATGGATCCACTTGAATTCCCAGATTTCTTCCCCTTGTGTTTTGTATTGCTGATAATCTCCACAATAAATCAAAATAGCCTGATTTTGTAAAAGAGTAAACTTCTCGTTTTTACTTTTAACAAAACCGCAGCCTTTTATCGTATAAATCAAAAGGTAATTATCCAATCCTTCGCGCTCGGTATAATATTCAGAATTCGCGTAAAAATGTCCGCAAGTATCCACATAAAACGGAAGACGCTTTGCCAATACACCTGGAGTATGGGCAAAGGAAGTGGATTTTTCCTCAATGTCCATATAATAATCAATCTTCATTCTGTTCCTCTTATAAAAAAACAATATGTGCATATTATTTGCAATTTAGAACGATGACATTCTGCTTTGCGTTCTGTATAATCATATTACAATATTATAATAAAATCAATGAATGGAGATGATATTCAATGACGGGAAGGGAAAGAGCGCTAGCCATCCTCCGATATGAAAGGGCTGACAAACTGCCGCTGGTACATTTCGGATTCTGGGAAGAGACACTGCAAAAATGGCATATTGAAGGGCATATTACAAAGGAAGAGGCAATGCATTGGAGCGACGGGAACCAATATGACAAATCCATTTCAGCGAAACTGGGATTTGATTTTAACTGGTACTCCTGCTATGACATGGGGCATGGATTATTTCCCGCTTTTGAAGAGAAGGTCCTGGAGATCATGCCTGGCGGATATAAAAAAGTTCTAAACAGGGACGGTGTGGTGGTATTGCAAAAAGACGGGACGGTGTCCATTCCTTCCGAAATCGACCACTTGCTGAAAGACAGAACGAGCTATGAGAAACATTACAGGCATCGTCTGCAATACAGCGACAATCGCATCGATTTCAATGCGCTGGAAGCATTGAAGGAGGACAAGAACAGAGAAGTCCCTGTCGGATTGCATTGCGGCAGCCTTTTTGGGATGATCCGGAACATACTCGGCATTGAAGGAATAAGCTATCTATATGTTGATGACGAGGACTTGTATACGGAAATCATTGACACCGTTGGGGACCTGTCCTATAAATTGGCCGAAAAGGTTTTAAGCACAGGAGCGAAATTCGATTTCGGGCATTTCTGGGAAGATATTTGCTTTAAGAACGGCCCTTTGGTCAATCCATCGGTTTTCAAAGAAAAGGTGGGGCCGCATTATAAAAAAATAACCGGCTTATTGCAAAAGAACGGCATTGATATCATTTCTCTGGATTGTGACGGGATGATTGACTCCCTCATCCCCTCCTGGTTTGAAAACGGCGTAAATACAATGTTTCCGATAGAAGTCGGCACATGGAATGCCAATATCAAGCCGTGGCGTGAAAAATACGGTAAAAATCTGCGTGGTATCGGCGGCATGAATAAAACAGTATTTGCACATGATTTTGATGCCATAGACAGAGAAATAGAAAGATTAAAGCCTTTGATCGCGCTTGGCGGATACATTCCCTGTCCTGACCATCGTATAGCCCCCGATGCGAAATGGGAGAATGTCCAGTATTACTGTGACAGAATGAGAAGAATCTTTTAGTGCAGGCGAAAATAATCCTTTGAAATATCAGTCGATTATTTGAAAAACAAACAAAAAAGAAAGGAAGCTGCCTCATTCGAAACAGCCTCTTTTCTTTTTATCCATGGTGTATTATTTTACAATTTAGCTCTTTGAAAAATCTTTTTTTTGCGATAGACAAACATAGCCGCTGCCAGTAAAAGGAAAGAAATGGCTCCGATTGCTAAACAGACTGGTAATTTGTCTCCTGTAGTTGGCGCGCCGCTGTCGGAAATAGAGTTATACCTAATATAAGGACGCATGATTGTGGTATCGTTTGCTGTGCTCCCTAAACAGTCAAGTAAAACCGCAATTTTCTCTCCTCTTGCCACATTGATGGAAACGGTGAAACTGCCAAGTTTACCAGTCGTTTTTTGTGCGGATTTCAGCTGCTTTGTTCCTTTATAGACAGAAACAGCTGTACCTGTGGGGGAATTGGCTTCATCGCCTATTCTACTTTGAACCGTCAGTTCAATCATCCCTGAGTACGGTGCTTTAAAAACCAATGACGGTTGCCCATAAAGGGAAGGATGAGTCAGTCCATAGATTCCAAACAATAAATGTTCGTACTTGCCATCCTCAGAAACGCCCACGAATTGACTTTTCGAAGTTACATAGAAAAGGTTCTTGTAATTTTTTGTTATTGTATCGTAAAATTCAAAATTCCAATTGTTGTTGCTTTGCGTTCCCCATTTTGCTGGGGAATAGTCAATTTGATAAACCTTTGACAAACGTGCATCCGCAGTACTGTCAATGGTATCATTCGTACTGATATATGTTACGGACATTGTCATGGCTCCCGCTCTGGCATCATCGCAGGAGGCGACCGTATAAAGCATTGTGCCTTTCTCTACATCGGTTTCGAAGGAATAAACACCCAGATCCTTATCATTTCTCGGAAGCGTTATCAGCCCGTCTTGTGGATAAACCTGCGTTTCATTTTTCAATACGGACAGGTACATATCTTCGGCACTGTTTTCGGTGCCTATGGGGTTTCCACCCTTTGCCTTTACTGTGACCAGAACCTTTCCACCGACCGGAGCCTTATAGGCTAGTACAGTACCGGCTGTTGAGGCTGTATGCATGGAAGTATCCGCCTTAAAGTGCAAGTGCTCATGGGTAGAATGGACGGAATAGGCATTCGGAAATTTCTCCTCGGTATTGTAATCCAATTCAACCATCATGTTGCTGCCTTTGATGTTATACATATAGTAAAATCCATTTATACCCTGTGTTCCCCATTTTTCTGTTGATGGAGAGAAAGTTTTACCAACGTATTCGTTTTTTTCTTTTACTGGTTCTTCTTCATTATTAATGGAATTATAAACAGCGGAAAAGGTTGGGAAAGGCGTTCCGAGCCATAAATAATGTGCATAGCTGCATCCGAAAGAAATATAAATCATCGTATTTTTCTTTACATCCGCCGAAAAAGTGTATGTGCGCAGGGTATTGTCATTTTCCATTTCAACGGAGCCGGCTGAATAACCGTTTAGGTTTATCCCTTCTGTGCCGTTTTTTGATACGGACATGGTTATTCTACCTTGTTGAGAGCTGCTTTCAGGTGCTGCAACAGCATTGAAGCGAAAGGTCACATTGCCGCCGCTTTGGGCTTTGTAGGCAAAAACAAGCTTGGCATCCTTTGGAATCACCGCATCGGACTGACTGATACGTGAATATTCGTACAGGGAGTGATAGGAAAACTGGTTTGCGCCGTATTCTTCGGTATTGAACGGCAATTCGTTGTATAAACTTGTTGCATTATCCTGATACATCCAATGCCAGCCGTTATTGTCCTGGGTACCCCAATTTTCCGCGGACGGAGTAATCTGTTTGCCAACAAGAGAGGGCTCTTCTGTTTCGTCATTGATCGAATTATATTTTGCAGAAAAAGTCGGGAAAGGAGTTCCAAGCCATAAATAATGTACATAGTCACATTCAAAAGTTATATAAATCATGGTATTCGCTTTTACATCCGTAGAAAACTGATAGGTACGAAGCGTGTTGTCGTCTTCCATCTGAATGGAGCTTGCTGAATAATCATCAATGGGTACACCGTCCGTTCCATTTTTCACAACCGACATGGTGACTCTGCCCTGGTTGGATGGGCTGTCGGGGGCGACAACAGCGTTAAAGTCAAAGGAGACGTTTCCACCGCTGGGCGCCTTGAAGGCAAAGACAAGCTTTGCTCCTGCTGGAATGATCGCATCATTTTTGCTAATGCGCAGATATTCGTAAACAGAGTGATTTGAAAATTGATTTGCACCGTATTCTTCGGTATTATAGGGAAGTTCGGCGTATGCACCCGTAGTCTTATCCTGATACATCCAATACCAGCTGTTATTTCCCTGTGTGCCCCAATTGGCATCACGGGGTGAGTATACACTTCCGACAGCCGTTCCTTCTATTTCACTGTTTATGGAATTATATTTTGCAGAAAAAGTCGGGAAAGGAGTTCCGAGCCATAAATAATGTACATAATCACATTCAAAGGCGATATAAATCATGGTATTTTCTTTTACGTCAGTAGAAAACTGATAAGTGCGAAGTGTGTTGTCATCTTCCATTTGAATAGAACTTGCCGAGTAGCCATCAATGGTTACACCCTCGGTTCCGTTTTTCAAAACTGACATGGTGACTCTGCCTTGATTGGATGGGCTTTCAGGAGCGACAACGGCGTTAAAGTCAAAGGTGACATTTCCGCCACTGGGCGCTTTAAATGCGAAAACGGTTTTTGCTCCTGTTGGAATGATCGCATCGTTTTTGCTAATGCGGAGATATTCATATAAGGAGTGTTTTGAAAATTGGTTTGCACCATATTCCTCGGTATTATAAGGAAGCTCGGAGTATGCTCCTGTCGCTTTGTCCTGGTACATCCAGTACCATCCATTGTTTCCCTGGGCGCCCCAATTTGTTTCACTGGGTGAATGTACGCTTCCGACAGCTGCCTGGGTATCGGCCTTTAAAACGGCTGAAATCGGGAACATGGTCAAAAACAGGCTTGCAGCGCATATCAAGCTAAAAAAAGAACGAGTCATTTTCATTTTCATTTTACCTCTCTTTTTTACATATTTGGCGTATGACGTCGATAGCATATTATCATATATTTTTCAAAAGTGCAATACCTTTATAATTACTTATGCTATATTTTATTATACTATATATTCCTATTAAATAGTAAATAATATATGGATAATTAATTGATATTTATGCTCTTGACAGAGTAAATGACGTATGCTAGAATACATGACGTCGATAACATATAAGCTTTGCTATTTTGAACTTGGAGGTTTTTGCTTATGATTCATTCTACTAGCAGATTTGCTAAGGTTAAAAACAGCTGGCAGCTATATTTGTGTTTGTTACCGGCGCTTATCTGGCTTATTCTATTTTGCTATGGTCCCATGTATGGGATTTTGATTGCTTTTAAGGATTTTAAGATCAGCCAGGGGGTTATCAACAGCCCTTGGGCCGGGCTGAAATATTTCAGAATGTTTTTCGAATCAAATATTTTTTCAAACATTATTAAAAATACTTTAAAAATAAGTATGGCCTCTTTAATAATTGGATTCCCTGCGCCTATTATTTTTGCATTGCTTCTTAAACGTCTTACAAGTAAGAAATTTCAAAGTGCAGTCCGCATGGTTACATATTTACCGAACTTTATCTCTGTCGTTGTTCTTGTAAGCATGCTTTCCGTGTTTTTTTCGTCAGAGGGCTTTGTTAACACCATCGCAGGCTTTTTTGGCGCCGAAAACACAATAACTTATGCGAAGGCACAATATTTTCTGCCGATCTATGTCGGATCGGGAATATGGCAGGGGTTGGGATTCAATGCCATTATTTATATAGCGGCGCTTTCCGGAGTGAGTCGGGAGCTTTATGAAGCGGCAGAAATCGATGGAGCTTCCGTCCTGAAACTCATATGGCATATTGATATTCCGAGCATAATGCCGACAATAATCATAATGCTGATTCTGAGTGTAGGGAACCTTATGTCAGTAGGCTATGAGA
Organism: uncultured Oscillospiraceae bacterium; assembly: GCA_964549475.1. GTDB lineage: Bacteria > Bacillota > Clostridia > Saccharofermentanales > UBA5734 > JBBQKF01. Next base: position 5,186 of record CAZJXH010000104.1, on the reverse strand, counting down.
AGATTTTTCTCATGCAGGACAGCTTGAATATTATGAACAGTGAAGTCATTTCAACCTATGTCTATAAAATAGGCATTGCAGGAACGCAATATAGCTCTTCAACGGCCATTGGGCTGTTTAATGCGGTAATCAATTTCATGCTGCTCATCATTGCGAATCAGGTTTGCAAGAAAGCAGCCGATATAAGTCTGTTTTAAGAGGGGAGATCTATGAAACATCGCACCGGGGTTATAAAGTTGACTTTTTCCGACCGTATGTTCAATGCGATAAATATCATTATTATGACAGCCATCATTATCTGCATAATATATCCGCTGTATTTTGTCGTGGTTGCGTCATTTTCGGATCCGTTGTCTATTTCTAACGGAGGACTCATGCTTTGGCCGGAAAGATGGTCCATTGAAGGATATAAAAAAATATTCAGTTATTCTCCTATATGGCGAAGCTATTGGAATACAATCGTATATACATCGTTGGGTACGATAATTAACCTTGTTGTGACACTTCCGTGCGCCTTTGCGCTTTCGCAAAAAAAATTAGCGGGACGAACACCCATCATGCTGTTGTTTTCTTTCACCATGTTTTTCGGCGGCGGAATGGTACCCACCTATATACTGATAAGCAATCTGCATATGATTGATACGGTATGGGCCTTGGTTCTGCCGGGGGCTGCATCCGTTTGGAATATTATTGTAACGCGTTCCTTTATGCAAAACAGTATCCCCACCGAACTGAGAGATGCCGCATCAATTGATGGAAGCAACGATTTGCAATATTTCTTCCATATTGTCATTCCATGTTCCAAAGCGATTATCGCAGTAATAGCGCTTTTCTATGCATTGGGTCATTGGAATAACTATTTCAATGCTTTGATTTATTTGAATAAAGAGAGTCTGTATCCGCTGCAGCTTGTCATGCGGAATTTAATTATTCAGAACGATATCAGCAGCCAGATGCTTGGAAGTGGTTACGCAGCGATTGCCGAACGTTCTATGATTGCCGAACAGTTGAAATACGGCGTTATTATAGTGGCTTCGCTTCCAATGATGCTTGCATACCCTTTTGTAAGCAAGTATCTTGAGGATGGCGTTATGATCGGAAGTATAAAAGGTTAATTTGAAAGGAGTATAGGGTTCATGAAAAAGCTTTTATCATTATTACTGGTTCTTGCAATGACTGCCGCACTTTTCGGCTGTGGATCAAGCCCGGCAAAAAGCATTGTAAACAATTCAAAAGAGGAACTCGAAAAATATATGAAACTTGATGGGCTGCCTATCCTCAAGGATGGACAGTCGTTGTCGCTTAAGGTGTTTGTTTCCCTCAATGCCAATGCTGCAAATCCAAAAGAAATGGCATGGACAAAACAAATTGAGAAGGCTACAGGAGTTGAAATAAACTGGATAGCACATTCGGATACCATTGCGGGGGAAAAACTAAGGCAGCTTATTCTTTCGAATGATTTGCCGGATGTGATTTTCAGCCCCGTTACCTCATATGAAATCGTGCAGTATATGGATCAGGGGATTTTCCGTTCGGTTGACGATCTGGTTGAGAATTATATGCCGAATCTGAAAAAGGTGTATTCAGCACGCCCGGAGTACAAGGCGGCAATGATCGCACCGGACGGGAAGACGTATGGCTTTCCACATATAGAAGAAATGAACGGGATGACTCTGGTACCAAGTCCGATTTATGTGTATAAACCGTGGCTTGATGCCCTTAAGCTTCAAATTCCTCAAACACTCGATGAATTCCGAAAATATCTTGAGCTTGTAAGGGATAATGATTTGAACGGCAACGGAATCGATGATGAGATACCCTTTACATTCCAACTGGGCGGCTGGGACAGCTACGAAGGCTATCATCAGATACTGGCATGTTTTGGAGTAAACGATAATTACTCGCATTTGACCGTGACGAACGGCAAGGTTATTAATACCACAGCTACCAATGCATTCAAAGATGGTATATCCTATCTCTATAAAATGTATACGGATGGTCTTATTGATAAAGATTCCTTTACTTCTTTACCTTCAGGTGATCCAAGGTCCCGCATCATGAAAAAGCTTAATGACCAGACTGTAACAGTTGGCGCGGCACAGCTTTTTGATGTAATGAATGAAATTTACCTGAATGATGAACGTGCCTCTGAGTATATCCCATTGCCTCAGCTTACTGGACCAAACGGCGGCAAACAGGTGATCCGGTACAATACAAGTGAGTTAAGCTCCCAGCAATCCGTGATTTCATCTGCCTGCAAATATCCAGAGCTTGCTGCACGATGGATAGACTATATGTATGATCCCGAACAATCTGTGTATGCAAACTGGGGAACATTGGATTATGTATATGTCAAGGATGCGAACGGTATTCTTCGTTGGGATGTGGATAAAAACGGATCACTCAATTTAAAGCAGGGATACAACAGTATGGCAGAAATGCGCTTTGCCTCAACCATCGCTACCGGACCAAAAGCGATATTGAATGAATATTATGATACTGTAGTTGAATTTCCAAGAGATGCCCAGCTTATTCTCAATGCGACGCGCAAGGCAGGACTTGAGGAAACGCTTGAAACAGCAGAATATCTGCCACCGGTATGGTATACAGTCGAAGAACAGGAAGCCATCACACAATATGGGAATTACATCACAAACCTGATGGATTCAACGATTACTCACTGGATGGTGGAAGGTGGCATTGAGGCAGAATGGGACAGCTACCAGCAACAGCTTAAAGATGCCAATATCAGTAAACTGATGGAGGTTTATCAGGCGGCTTTTGAAAGATATAAGAAAACACAAAGCAGCATCAACAAATAATTCTGGAAGGTGGACATCAAATGAAAAAATATTTTAAATTTCTTTCGACAATGATGGTGATCGCAGTTGCAAGCTCTATATTTTCCGGTTGCAGAACAAAAAGCTCCGGAGGCTCCTCATCAGAGATATCGGGCACAGATGACACTTCGGTCTCATCAAGCTCTGGCGATGCAAATATTCTTCATATAGGCGACGTTGGCGATGTTGAATTTACAACCTCTGGAAATCAGATCATCTATTCCTATGGCCGTATTAAATTAGCGCTAGAGCAAAGCGATTTTGATGCTTTTGGATTAACCAGTGCTTCAAAAAACGCTCTTTCCAATACAGAAAATGCAACTTCTGTTATTTCGAAAAAGGATGAAAACACCATAAGCCTAGAACATTCATGGGCAAATGCATCCTCATCGCTAAATACGAAGCTTCACTCAAACGATGATGGCAGTATGAGTATTATTCAGAATGCAGTGGTTTCTTCGGGCGGAATTTCGGCTCTGCGTTTCGGATTTGAAATTTCGAAAGACTATAACGTGATATTGCCTACTTCGAACGGGGTGGAGTTGAGTACTGAAAATCCGAAACTGTGGAATGGTAAAACACGTATTGCCTATCCCGATGAATGGGAAATGCAAATGTTTTTAATTCAAGGGGACAATGGGGGCCTTCTTGTTTATGCAAAAGACAATGCAACACAGTTTAAAGCGCTTAATCTGAACAACGATGACAGTAATTTTGATATTTCTGTTGAAACAATACCACAGGCTCCCTTTACAAACTATTCTCAGTTTGAAACAATCGAATGGAGACTGGTACCATATAAAGGGGATTGGACGAATGGCAGCGCTATTTACAAGGAATTTGCAAACAGCGAATTCGGACTTTCAGAAATATCGCGTCCTGACTGGGTGAAGAACGTTGAAGTCGCTGTGCTATCTGACCTTGACGATTTATCAATGCTTGACAAACTGGCAAAAGAAGTGAATCCATCCCAGACATTGATTCACTATCCTGCATGGAGACTGGAACATTATGATGTGAATTATCCTGATTATACTCCTGCCGTTAAAGCAAAAGAGATCATTGATTATGCGCATAAGCTTGGCTTTAAGGTTCAGCTGCATATCAATATGAACGCCTGCCAGGACGATAGTGCTCCATATTCAAAGATGAAAGACAGCGCATCTCTTGATCCGTATACTCTGAATCCGATCTATTTTGAATGCTCCGATGCCCTGCGCAGTTACCGCTTTATACAGATGAATCCAGCATCGGCGCAGTGGCGGAAATATATGATTAATACTCTTGTTGAGGCAATAAAATATACAGGCGCGGATGCTCTGCACCTTGATCAGTCGCTTTTGTGCTATAACGACGGCCATGGACTGGTAGACGGGATGACATCGATGCAGGGAAACATACTTTATCACAAGGAGCTTGCGGCGGCTCTTCCCAATGTTGCGATAGGCTCAGAAGGGGTAACTGATATCAACGCCCGATATACCTCCTTTGCGCAATCAAACGCTTATGGGATTGACTGGGCATCACAAACCTACAGCCAGAATATGATTGATCAGATTGTACCGGTAACAATGTCTATATATGACTCCTATTTATCGGTTTATCAGTGGCCGGGACTTCCGACCACTCTCAACGAGGATTACTGGCAGGCTTGGTACCGTGCGTGCAACATGCGCTGCGGCTTCATGCCAACCATCATGCGCTGCTCAGCAAAAGAAATATCCTCCCCGAATGAAACAATGAAGCTGTTTTTGCGTGAGGCAAAATGGTTCCAGCAAAATCACCCTCAGTCGATATACAAGGACTGGTCTGAAAACACCTTCATGAAATGGACACTGAAAAACGGGAAGACAGCCGAATATAAAAAAGACAGCAGTGGCGAAGTCCTGATTCCCGATATTGAAAAACCTTCAACCGAGCTCACACGATTTGTCACGGGCGTTACAAATGCGAAGCTGGAGGGAACCATTGCAAATTGGTATTACTACAATAATGACTATATTTACGGATTGAATCCGGACAAATCCTATTTATACCTTTATGAAAAACGCAGTGCGGATGCAATTCATATCTTTTCGATGAATGATAATATTACGGTGCAGTCTTTTGATAAAAAATCAGCATATACGGCGGTAAGCCTTGGGAAAGTGGTGGATGATTCCAAGGTGGTGACGGATTTCATGAATTATGACGGCATGATGAGATCCGGGGAAGTCTTGTATGACAGTACTGAAGAGCCTTCGGTAAAAGAGAATTTCAATTCAAAGTCGCCATTTTATTACGCCTTTCCGCATTTAGCGATATTCAGGCATATGGGGGACCGCTTTCTCATGCACCCGCCGTGGA
>CAZJXH010000103.1:0-12095 GCA_964549475.1 uncultured Oscillospiraceae bacterium | reverse complement strand
TTCTTGTCCTATTCCATTTTCATATTAACTTTTCACGGAGTTAAGCAAAGAACCTATAAAATGCATCCATTGCAAATAAATGGATAAGAAGGTAAAATTATACTCAAATAAAAACAATGGATGAATGGGGATGGAATCGATAGAATAATTCATCCAGATAATAAAGAGAAACAGGAGTGACATGGCAGCGATAAAAGATGTGGCAAAGCTTGCGGGAATGTCCGTGGCAGTGGTTTCGAAATATCTGAAGAATGCAGACAGCGTCCGAAAAGATACGAAAGAGAGAATCGAATCTGCGATTAACACACTTCATTATATTCCAAGCCCGATCGCGCGGTCGCTGCGTACGAAACGCACCGGGATGATTGCGATCGTTGTTCCAAGCATCACGAATCCTTTCTTTGCAGAAATATTCGAGACCGTATGCCAGGCTTGTGCCAAAGAATCCATGCTTGCTATTTTACAAACAGCTGAAAATCAAGAGGAGATGGACCAGACAATCCAGAGCATACGGCTGCGCCAGATCGATGGTGTCGTTTTGTGCTTTTTGGATCAGGAACAATTTTTGGTTCAATTGAAGGCACAGCTGCCCGCCATTCCGATTACTATTATGAACTGGCATGAAATGGAAACGGCGGATGGCAATATTGTTCTGGATGTGAAGCGCGGCATATTTGATACAACGACCCATCTCATCCGGCAAGGATGCAGCAAAATAGGCTATATCGGCGGATCAAAAGAAAGCGTCATATCAAAAGAGAAATTCAACGGATTCATCTCTGCACTGGAACAGGCAGAGATGCAAAGACCCTCGGCCGCTGCGATCAGACAAGGCAAAGCGAATATGCGCCATGGGTATGACGCGATGCAGGAGATATACGAAACGGATCCTTCCGTCCAGGCCATTGTCTGTGAGAACGATGCCCTGGCCATTGGCTGCATCACCTATTGTTTGCACCATCAAATTGAGATTCCGAAACAATTGCAGATTACCGGATTCGATGATATCCCGCTGGCTGCGATGTTTGAACCGCAGATCACGACGGTCCACCTCCCGATCCGGGAGATGGGACAGTGTGCGGTCAAAATGATCCGGGAGCGCTTGGAAGGAGCCGCCCGGCAGGATACAATCGTATTTGACACGCAATTGATCGTACGAAAAACAACTTAAATTTCAAACAGATCATATTTCAAATATACCTGGAATGCTTCCCGTACGGCCTTTTCATAGTTCCCGGGTGTTACGGAGACATGATGACGGAACCCGCCTCTGCCGATCCGGATCAGCTTCTTTTGCAAATCCGGAATCCGCGCGACTCCTCCGCAGCCAAAAAAGTCTTTTTCGATAGGATCTTTCGTAAACTCGCCTTCCCCCGTATAGGCGACAAGCTTTCCATTTTCCGTTTTTGTACTGACAAAAGTCATGGGGAAATCGGCAATGCGCCCGACGTTGCAACCCCATCCGCATCCGGCGCCGCCTGCTTTGGCAAACATCTTATGATCGATGACCTCGCCTTTTGCCGTCATCAGGGACTGGGCAACGGGACCACAATGAAACAGGATGCATTGATCGGGATCTTCTCCGTAATTATTGTTCCAGTCAAGACACATGGCCGGTTTCCCGGAGGCAAGCTGTAAAGCGAACATCGGAATGGCATTGCAGATATCCAGTTCACATGCCGCAACGATACCGCGGTCATTCAGCTCACTGAGGAGAACGCAGGGCGCGATTCCTGCGATCGACTGCATTTCCGTCCAGCAGCGGATCGCAACGCAGTCCAGCTTGTATTTTTCAATCATATCGTCGATTTCCACGCTGAAAGCGCATAGTTTTTGCAGCTTTTTTCCCGGCCCTTTACTAGAGTCATTATAACGGGACCAACTCTCCCTTTTTGCAATCATTTTCGGGTTGGGGTCCACGTATTGCTCTGAGCGAAAGAATACTTCCGATAAATCAAAAGCCTCCACGGTGATACCGGCTTTCTCCAATGCCAGCTCGTCGTAACGCACCGTCTTGAACGCCGTCGTACGGGCGCCGATTGCTCCGACAGCGAAACGCCTCATCCCATTGGCGATTCGGCAGACGGCGGCGAATTCGTTCAGGTTCGACGCAAAAACATCCGTTGACGGATGGACAACATGGGGTTCCATCACTGTAAAAGGGATTTGAAACTGAGTGAACATATCCATAATGGAAAATTTCCCGCAAAAAGCATCCCGCCTTGATTCAAAATCCATCTTCCCGATCTCATCCGGATACGCTTGAATAAAAATAGGCGTTCCCGCATCCCGTAAAGCCGGTACAGCGCCGTTCTCGTCTCCGAAATTCGGCAGACAGAGAATCACTCCGTCATAGTTTCCCTGATTTTCCTTCAGCCATGCGGCATATTTTCTTCCATCTTCCGCCGACTCCACCGCTCCGAATTTTGTCAGCCCGGCAGGGGGAAGAATATATCCATATCCCTGATCCGCCACTGCTTTCATCATCTCGTTCCGTGCGCCGTCAATGAGTGTTTCGGGAAAAAATCCCCTGTTTCCAAAATAAAGTGCGAAAGTCATTGTCTTTTTCATTCTTTTTCTCCTTTGAAAATATTCGTATAAAAATTATTAAAGCTGCGCATATACAATCATCAATTATTATTCCGATGCTTCTTATATTCGATATACAACAAAGCGTATTCCGCCTGAAGTCCGCGATCTGGTTCGATAATGGCTTTCACTTTGACAAAAGCTTCTCCGGCCTCCTTCAATGACGGGAAAAGCCCGATGGCCACACTGGCCATCATCGCCGCCCCGGTGATTCCTGCTTCGTCTTCTTCCAGTTGTAAAATGCGGCAGCCGGTAACCGCCGCCTTGATTTCAAGCCATATTTTCGATTTCGCACCCCCTCCGACTGCACGGAGTTCCGTAATATGGACTCCGACGGACTCGAGCAATTCCATGTTGTATCTCATTTCAAAAGTCACGCCTTCTAAGATCGCACGGTAAATTTCGGGAACGCCATGCTTGAAGGCAAGCCCCAGAATCGACCCCGTAGCCAATGGATCCATATCCGGAGTCCCCGATCCTGCAAAATGCGGAATGACCATGACGGAAGTCGGATTTTTTACCGCTTTCTCATCAAGAATCTGATAAACACTTTTCCCGCTTTCTTTCGCTTCCATCTCTTCCTTCGCTGCGAAATGATCGCGGAACCACTTGAGCAAAGCGCCTCCGGTAAAATTGAACGCATAGGTGGCATACATGCCCGGAACGGCATAAGGGACACAGGCATAATTGTTGTTTAAAAAGCAGGACTCAAGTATGGGGGTGGAAAAAACCGGTGTGATGCATTCCACGGTCCCGATCCCGTCAATGGCCGTTCCGGGTGCGATCACTCCCGCTCCGACGGCGGCGCAGACCTGGTCATGTCCGCCCGTTACAACTTTCACATCCTCTTGAAGTCCCAGCTGCTTTGCAAGGCCGTTTTCCACCACGCCCACGATGGTGCCGGAAGGGACGGGGGAAGACAGCCTTGTCTCATCGATGCCGGCGAGTGCCAGCAGTTTTTTGTCCCAGCATTTTGAGGTGATATCAAATGCCATGGTGCGGGAGGCAAGAGAATAATCGATAAATGTGTTTCCACTCAATTTATAGATGATATAATCCTCCATTAATAGAAATTTCCATGTTTTCTCGAAAATTTCCGGCTGATGCTTCCGGATCCATGCAATTTTAGGAAGGGAATACATGGGGTGCGGTTTTGCTCCGCAAGACTGCATGATCTCTTCCTCTGAAAGAGTGGTCAAGAAATCCTTGCATTCTTCTTCTCCATGAGGGTCCGTGTAAAGCATGATGTCCGCCAAGGCTTCGCCTGACTGGCTTATCGGCACGAATGACTCACCAAAGGAAGAAATACAGATGGCCCGGATAGAATACGGATCGGATGCTGTTTCCATATATTTCAAATTCGCTTCCGTGATGACATAGCGAACCGCCTGCCAGATGGTCCCTGCTTTGATTGTTGTACTGGACAGATCACGGGTGTATTCTTCATAGGAATAGGCTTTCTTCTGCCCCTGATCTGAAAAAATAATGCATTTGCATCCGGTTGTTCCGACGTCTAGTCCAATGATTGCCATAAATCCTCCTGTGAAAATTTTCTAGTGTGCGCATTAATATCAAAATATCTTGCTTTCTCTTCAAAAAGGTATTGACTAAATAACACAACCATATCATAATGTGTATCGGTACACGTTGTCAATATATATAATGAAAATAAAGTGAATTCACAAATAAATTTTTGAATTAAAATACAAAAAAACATAGGAGGATTTTTCAATGGCTATTATTCGGGATTTTGACCAGGTAAAAAAGGAATATGAGGAAGCAGGGGCAAAGGGATGGGTCATTCCTTGTTTTTGCTCGGAGAATTTGACCACGACAGAAGCGATACTGAGTGCGGCAAAAGAATATGGGGATGAAATCGGAATAAAGAATCTTCCCATTACCATTGCAATGACGGTACAATACGACCATCGCTCGCAAGCACGGTTTTATACGCATACAAGGAAGTGGAATACAGGATTGAAATTATTCACATCGGATGTCTGCATTCTGGCGGAACAGGAAGAACTGTTCAAAGACCTCCATGTCATGCTTCACCTGGACCATATCCAGCATGATGCGGATATGGAACTGTTGAACGGGGACTTATCGCCGTATTCATCAATCATGTATGATGCTTCTGCGCTGCCTTTTGAAGAAAACATCGCAAAGACAGCAGCCTTCGTTAAAAAAATGAAAGGCCAAATTTTGATCGAAGGTGCCTGTGATGAAATATTCGATGCGACAGGACTGTCCCATAACGCGATTACCACCCCCGTGAATGCAAAAAAGTATATGGAGCAGACCGGTGTGGATCTGATTGTGGCTAATTTAGGAACAGAACACCGGGCGTCCGGTAAAGATTTGAAATATTACAGTGAAGCAGCCCTTGCCATTAAAAATGAAATCGGCTCAACGATTGTCCTGCACGGCACTTCGTCTGTTCCGAATGAGCAGGTCGCACACCTTTATCAGGACGGCATTTGCAAAGTAAACATATGGACATGCCTGGAACGGGATTCGTCCCCGGCTCTTCTGGAAGAAATGGTGAAAAACGCCGTTGCCGTCGGGGGCGGGAAAACAGTTGCCAAGCTGCAGCAGGAAGGATTCCTGACATCGGTCTTCGATACATCGAAGCCGGCCATGCTCAGTCATTTCACGACGGTTTATCGCCAGAACATCATTTTTCAGGAAATGAAAAAGATTGTCCGGAACTATCTTGCGTTGTGGTACCGGGTATGCTGAATACCCCTAAAGAATCAATCTTCTCCGATTGCATCAAAACGATCCCTCATCGACAATGCACGTCCTGTTCCAATTGCCACACAAGACACCGCGTTATCCGCAACGACCACGTCAATACCGACTTTTTCGGACAAATACTGGTCGATCCCCTGAAGCAAGGCGCCGCCTCCGGTTAAAACGATTCCTCTTTCACTGATGTCAGCCATTAATTCTGGCGGAGTCCTTTCAAGAACGGAATGAACCGCCTCGAAGATTTGGGAAACCGGTTCTTCAAGAGCCTCGAACACTTCCGTCGAAGTGATATTGATGGTGGCGGGCATCCCGGTGATCAGGTTTCGCCCGCGTATTTCCATTGTAGTTTCTTCGGTTCTCAGGTAAGCGCATCCGATGTTGATTTTTAGCATTTCGGCAGTCCGCTCCCCGATTAACACATTGTGCTTGCGCCGCACATTTTTCACAATCGCCTCATCAAATTTATCTCCCGCAACCTTCAGAGAGAAATCCACAACGGAACGGCAAAGAGAAATCACTGCGATATCGGTGGTCCCGCCGCCAATATCCACAATCATGCTTCCGCATGCCTTTTCAATTTCGATCCCTGCGCCGATTGCCGCCGCGATTGGCTCACGGATAAGAAAAACCGTCTTGGCGCCTGCGTGCTTGCATGCATCTTCCACGGCCTTCTGCTCCACCTGGGTAGTAACGCTCGGAACACAAATCATGATGGTTGGCTTAAAATGTCTCGAGAAACTTCCTTTATATATGCGCCGGATAAATTCCTTCAGCATGATTTCCGTTACTTTAAAGTCAGAAATCACTCCCTCGCGGAGAGGTCGGATCGCTTCTACTGTACCAGGAGTCCTGCCCAGCATCAGGCTGGCATTTTCCCCTACCGCCAGCACTCTTCCTGTTTTTGTATTGATCGCAACGACAGACGGCTCTTTCAAAACGATTCCCTTGCCTTTAACATATATCAAAACAGTCGCTGTTCCTAAATCGATTCCAATATCCATTTTTAATCCCATTATTACCCTTCTTTATCAAACAATACAGATTCATTCATCACACAGTTTATTGCTGCATTCATCGAAGCAACTGCCTATAATGATACACTACTTGCCAAAAAATTGCACTGTTTATAAAATAGAACACGGGGACGGTTCTTTTGTTTCATCAGCAAAATGCAATATGGGTGCAATATGGGGACGGTTCTTGTGTTGCATTTTATTTTATTTATGCAACACAAGAACCGTCCCCATATTGCACCATATTGCACCTCTGCCGCGGTAGAATCATTAAAAAAATGCATGAACCCATCCGGAGAGATGATGGTATAATATAAAAAAAGAAATGAACCAGAGAAAGGTGGATGAAATTCATGCAAAAAACATTAAAAATCGGCGCAGCACAAGCTGTTGTCGACACCCTGGGCGGTGAACTGACTTCTTATACGAACAACGGAAAAGAATATGTCTGGACCGGAGACAAGGCTTACTGGAGCGGACATGCGCCTGTTCTGTTTCCCTTTGTCAGTGCGATCCGGAACAATGAGGTCTGCTTTGAAGGCAAGCGGTATACCATCGCATCCAAGCACGGGTTTGCCCGCAAATCCGAATTCCAACTGGTGGAATGTACGGATGCCAAAGCGGTTTTTGAACTGAAATCCAATGACACAACCAAAGAAATGTATCCCTATGACTTCACGCTGACAATCACCCACGAAATCAACGGGAGCGGCTATTCTACCACCTATCAGGTAAAGAACAGCGGCACAGGGGACATGCAGTTCTGTATCGGCGGCCATCCCGGATTTCTGGTTGACGGTTCTGCGGAAGATTATGTTTTGAAATTTGAAGAACCGGAAGACCTGGATCTTTTTTATACGGATTCCGAGAGCTTGTTCAGCACTACATATAAAAACAAAAAAAGGCTCGAAGGGACCGAATTCGCCATCGATTATACTGACTATGACATAGATGCCGTCATTGCCTGCGATACCAGGAGCCACAAGGTCAAGCTGGTCAAAAAAAGCGACGGTGCCGGCATCGAATTCGATTATACCGGGTTTGCCAACCTTGTTCTGTGGACGCCCCCCAAGAAGAAAGCGCCGTTCTTCTGCCTGGAACCCTGGAACGGGCTGCCGACCTTCGCGCAAGCCGGCGATGATTTCGAAGACAAGCCCTATCGCATCGTTCTGGGCGCCGGAAAGACCTACACCGTCGGGTACAAGGTCAAGGTGATCGGATAGGCTGCGAAATGTAAAATAGAAAGGCCATTGAAACCTGTTCGTTTCGATGGGTTTTTTGCTGAGGGAGGCTGGCTATTCAACTACTGGGCAGCCTCCTACCCGATTACCAGGGCTTCTTTAACCCTCGCAGCCCATCCTGCAGTCTCTGATCCCTTGCATCAACGCTTCAAAATTGGCTGCAGGAACATCACTCATGATCTCCTGTGACGGAGCAAGGATATACCTGTTATTGGCACCCAGAATGTCATAGACCCTTTTTACTTCTTTTCGGATCTGTTCCGGCTTCCACAATGGCAAAACTTCCTGTGTATCAATCCCACCCCAGAAAACGAGCTGATCTCCATACTGATCAGCCAATTGTGCTATATCCATGGAAAGGGGTTGAACAGGATGAAGAACATCGAGGCCAATCTCGATCAAATCAGGAATAATGCTGGAAATATCGCCGCATGAGTGTTGAAAAACAGGCAATCCCGCGTCCTTGTAAAATTTGTAAAGGATAGCCTGCCTGGGCTTGATGAATCTTCTCCACAAAGAGGGTGGAATCTGCAGACCGTGCTGCAGTCCCCAATCATCCCCGAGTCTTACCGCATCAACCCCTGAATCAAGGTACATCCGGGCCTCATTCAGTTTATAGATCAGAATATTGTCAAGCATTTCTTCGATAAACTCCGGCTCCAGCATCAGATCACACATGAAATTTTCATATCCTCTGATGCACCAGCATCTTTCGAACAATCCGATATGCTGGAATCCCAAAAGATAATATTCATCCTTGTATTTTTCAACGGTTTTCTTGCCATAATCCATCATAGCGGTATTGATTGGCACAGGCCAGTGGTATTGGCCATAATTTTCCATGTTCCCGAGGGGATGGGAATCTGCGCTTACCCCTTCGCTGTTCAGGTTCCAGCCCACACCGAAAGCGTCAAAAACCAGTTGACACTCCGGATCCACTCGTGCAAATCCATTATCAATGGCGAACTGCTTCATTTCATCATTCTGCAGGTCCTTGTTGAAATACTCTTCCACATTCCCCAATGAATTCACATATTTAATACAATTTCCTGCGTATTTCATCAGTTCATCTTCCGATATCCCTTTTGTTTTACATAAATGATTGATCTGCATTGGCGTAAAGTCAACCTGGCTAAGGCAAAAACCGATCGCGCGGCCATTTATCACAGCATTCACCTTTTCTCTATTATCCATTTGCTACCACTCCTTTTCCATCGGGCTTTCATAGTCGAATTATAGATTTGTAAAGCGGCTAAATAAATACATTTTCTTATGGCAAAGGGTAAGTAATTTAGGGAATATCAAATCAGGCCGGTTCATTTAAAAGCATTTATGATATGATAAGAATCAAGGAAAGTAAAAAAATGTGGAAGATTGGAACGATATTTTTAAAACCCATAAAACGCATTAATTCAAGCCTGAGAGCAAAGCTCATGGTCATATTTTTTATTGCCACGACAATACCGATCAGTGTAGTGGGCCTGATATCATATACGAAGTCTTTTTCAACCATCTGGAACAACACAACAACGTCCGCGATTCAAATAGCGGAGCAGCTTAATATAAATATCGAGCTTTTATTTTCCGATACCGAAAAGTTTCTGGAAATAGCCAATAACGAAAACACCATCAAATTTTTGAAAAATACGGGGGATTCCTATTACGAGGCAAAAGAGATTCTTGAACTTTTCAGACAATATCGAAACAGTTTCAAGTTCAGCCAAAGCATAAAGGGAATTTATATAGTAGGTTCGGACGGAAAATGCATCAGCGAGAAGGCCGGTGTCTATCTCCTTGAAAACAAGCCTCAAGACAGTGAGACATACAATGAAATCATTCACAACCCCGGTGAAAATCAAATCATCCCATCCCACACACCAGACTACGGCGAATTCGAATCAAAGGACGAAGTGATTTCAATCGGATCGACGATAATAAGAAGCGTCACCCATGAAGTACTGGGCGTGATGATTATCGACCTTGATTCGTCAGCCATCACTGATTTTTGTAAAAATATGAAAATCGGCAAATCCGGATATTTTTACTTGATGGATAAGAATGATAAAGTAGTTGTTGAAAACGGAAGAGACCTGACCGGGACGACAGGGAATGAAGAATACATTCAAACGATTTTCGGAAGGGAGAAAGGAAGCTTTATCGAGACGATCAACAACGAGAAAATATTTTTTGTTTTCAATACATCCAATAGCATGAAGTGGAAGATTATCGGCAGGGTCCAACTGAGGGATCTGATGCGTGATGCGTATGATATAAGGGATATGACCATTTTTACCGTTATTCTTTTTATTTTATTTGCGGTCATTATGTACTTTTTTATTTCGGATAAACTGACAAAGCCGCTGAAAGATCTGAAATCCAAAATGAAACTGGCAGAAGCCGGAAATCTCGATGTCCGAGTCGAAAGCAAAAGCAGTGATGAAATTGCAGACTTAGGAGATCGATTCAACAGTATGATTGAAAAAATCAAGATTCTGATTGAAGAGGGAATAAAAGAGCAGAAGGACCTGAAAAAAGCGGAGCTCAAAGTAATGCAGGCACAAATAAATCCACACTTTCTTTATAATACGCTCGACACGATTGTATGGCTGGCCGCGTCGAAACAACACGAAAAAGTAATCGAAATAGTGGATTCTCTGTCCAGTTTCTTTAGAATCACATTAAGCAAGGGAAAAGACTGGATAACGGTTAAGGAAGAAATCGATCATATAAGGAATTACCTAGCCATACAAAAATTCAGATACCGTGACATCATGGATTATGAAATCAATGTCGAGCCGGTTCATTATGATTATAAAATGCTGAAACTGATTCTGCAGCCGCTGGTTGAAAATGCCTTATATCACGGATTGAAGAATAGAAGGACCAGAAATATCGGCATGATAACGGTAAATGGATTTTTAAACCCTTCAGGCGATTTGCAATTTGAAGTGATCGACAATGGAATCGGAATGACAGAAGAAAAACTTTGTGAGATCAGAAAGGACCTGGGAGATGAAATCAAAGGGATAGAGATTAAAGAGAGCGGATTCGGGCTGAATAATGTGCATAGAAGAATCAGTCTTTATTACGGACAGGGATATGGTCTTTCGATTGAAAGCAAATACAGAAAAGGAACAAAAATAACGGTAATCATCGGAGCGGAGATATAAACCAGAGCGGAGATATAAAGAAATGTATAGAGTGTTTCTTGTGGAAGACGAAATCATTGTGAGAGAAGGCATAAGGGATAATTTCAATTGGGGGAACACCAATTTTTTATTCGCAGGGGAAGCTCCTGACGGCGAGGTTGCATTGCCATTATTACAGGAGATCAAGCCGGATATATTGATCACAGACATCAAAATGCCTTTTATGGATGGAATTGAACTGAGCCGCATCGTAAAGAAGAACATGCCATGGATAAAAGTGATTATTTTAAGCGGCCATGATGAATTCATCTATGCAAAGGAGGCCATCAGCGCAGGAGTAACAGAGTATCTGCTAAAACCGATCAGTCCCGATAAGCTTTTATCCGCCTTGAATAAAGTCGCGGAGTTGATTGAAACCGAGAAGCGAGAGCGAGAGAATGTTGAAAATATGAAAAAACAGTTAAGAGGCAATCTTGAACTGTTTAAAGACCGATTTCTATCCGAACTTGCCATCGGAGCACTCTCTCCTGCGAAAGCCATTGATAAGGCCGCATCATTGAGTCTCAGCCTGATGGCAAAATATTTTCTTGTAATGATTGTGGAGCTTGAGTCGATTCCTATTGAAAAGGACCCTTTCAATTACTCTGAAATTCTGAAGGTTGAACCATTGATGCTTAATTTAATAGAAAACGAACCGGATATCCTGCGATTCAAAAGGAATATTCTGGAGAACGTATTCATCTTCAAAGGCGAAAATCCCGAGATGATCAAAGACAGTGCTTACAGAGTCGCACAATCCATCAAGTATGAAGTGGAAAGAAATTCCAGCTTGCTGGTATCGGTCTATATCGGAAGTGTGAATGAACGGATCCAAGGGATAACACAGTCTTTGCTCCACGCAGATAAAATGAGAAATGCCAATTTTATTTATGGAAAATTTAAAATAATAGGGATAGACGATATCGAAGAGGATGCTTCAAGAAAAGACCCGATTATCCGGTTTGATCAATTATCTTTATTTGAATTTTTAAAATTTGGTGAAAAAACAAAAACAGAAGCATTCCTGGATGAATATTTGAAAAACATCGGAGCTTCGTCGCTAAAAACCTCCATCTATATTTATTATGTCTATATAGATATCGTTCTTGCAGCGGCAAAGTTTTTGGATGAAATCGGGGGAGATAACGATATTCTGGCTCCTGAAATCAAGGATATGGAGAATACCGTCAGCAGGATCGCCTCCATGGAGGAATTGAAAACAGGGCTGATTCAGGTGCTTGAAAAGGTGTTTATCTGCAGGAACAATATAAAGAAGGACAAATACAGCAATGTCATCGAAAAGGCAAAGC
>CAZJXH010000102.1:0-12102 GCA_964549475.1 uncultured Oscillospiraceae bacterium | reverse complement strand
ACTATAATCTCCTCCCGTTCAAGTATGAGATGGAGGGATCGCTCCTTCCAAAGTTTTTATGGAGGAAACGACGATGTATGATAATGACGATGGTTTCGGCAGATCCCTGAACGGCAAGGCAAAAGCCGTTCTGCACATAAACCGCATTCAGGAATTATTGGCAAAAAGCTATTGGGCGGACAAAAGAACAAGGGAAACAATCCTGAAATCCATCGAAAATTCATTTTGCTATGGAATATATTTTAATACTGTCCAGATCGGGTTCGCCCGCGTGATCACGGATTATGCAACCACCTATTATCTTTGCGATGTCATTGTCGACGAGGCATATCGCGGTACAGGATTAGGGAAAAGATTGATCGACACGATTGTACATGACGAGATCCTCGAGTCGCTTTTCGGTATTATCGCAACCCGGGACGCCCATGGCCTGTATGCACAATATGGATTCACCCAAGGTGGCGACCGGTTTATGTCCCGGTAAACCACCCCGGCGATTTTAGAGAAATGAAATATGGGGACGGTTCTTTTATTTCATTTTATTTTGCGTATAACTTAATAAAAAGGCTGGTCGCATATATTCAATTGCACCCCGGCTCAATCCATAACCCTCCGCAATTCTGATCCAGTTCTTCTACACCGTCTCGTATGGCAAGGAATACTTTATAAAACAATATTTCATTTGGCCAAGGCTCGTGTCCAAATTACTAAGCTGTGGTTTTTTATGGGTTCTGATGCATAAACTTTGTTTATATATTGATTTATGCCTTTATTGCGTGTTTCCATATTTACCGCACCCCTATACATGATTCCTGACATTTATAACATGGGTACCTGTATCCCGACTTTGAAGCCGATTATCATCAGGGCAGTAAAAACCAAAGTCGAGATCGCTGTGATGACAATGAACTCGCCCAATGTCGTATTAATCACAAATCTCATGAGCATAAAGTAATATATGGCCTTCCAAACAAGAAACATCATGAATAAGGAGCTGATGATAAAAGCCGAGAAACCGCTCCCATTATTGATTCCCGGCAGTATAACGAGAAGGTTGTATAAAACAACACATAAAAAATTAGGTATATAGCTAAGCCCCCATGTTGAAGCCACCTGTCTGAAACCGAGTCCTTTTTTGAAAGCCTTCGATAATAACCAGAAAAGGGCACATACTGCGAACCAGGTGATTATTGATACGGCTAATGCAATGAACATACTGCCAATTTCCAGATGGATTTCATATATGTTTCTGTTTGCATAAAAATATACAACAGGAGCAATCAGCGATCCAAGAATTGCCGTCACGAAAACTATCACAACGGATGCCTGAAGCTTTCCTTTATCATTATCCCTGTTAACAACTCCGAGTGGAGTAAAAATTGATTTATATAAAATACTTATCATATCGATCTCCTCTCCTATCCGATAATACCGTTTAACAACGGTCCGAAACCACTGCCCAGAATAGCCCAAAGAAAACCTGATACCGGAATAGCAATAAAACATGCAGTTCTCAATGGTTTCTCAAAAAAGAACCTTTCAAAGGGAGTTAGAACAGGACCTGATTTACACACCGATATCATCACCTTGACAAGAATCTTTTCTTTTAACCCTTTTGGTGATGCTGCTTCAGTATCAATAGTTTTAAGAAGCTTTCCCCATTCTCTATCGTTCATGATGACCGTCACGACCTTCCGTCTCTAAATATGCCTTTTCAAAGGCAGCTTTCGCTCTCTGAAGCAAACCATCCACAGCTTTAGCCGATCTGCCCACTGTTTTTGCAATTTCCTTTACGCTCAATTCATCAATATATTTCATGATAAGTACATACCGGTACAAGGGACTCATTCCCTTCAATATTTCGAGTACATGCAGTTGTGTTTCATTATCAAATACAATCTCTTCAAGGTTAAAGTCATCTGCATACTCAGCTAACCCTTCGCTATCCGGGAATTCAAACTTTTCCTTGTATATCGCGTTGCGATAGTTTTCTCGAAGTTTGTTTTTTGCTATTGAGCAAAGCCAAGTGCATGGGGTACTTTTATTATCAAATCTGTCAATGGATGACCATGCAGCAGTAAAGGTTTCCTGAACGATATCTTCTGTCAGCTGACGATTGCCTGCTGTTCGGGCTAAGATATAGCGGTAAACATAATCAAAGTTTTGATTGTATAAGTCGGTGAAATATTCACTCTTTTTTATCTGATTGAACCACATATGCACCTTATTCTACAGAAAATGTCTTTTCAAATATTTTTCCGTTTCCATTGTACAACTCGAATGTGTAGGTACCTTTGACTACACTGGGCCCATCAAGCATGTATGATATCACGCCTTCCGGCCCTGTAGGCAATGTTCCGTTTTCCTCGTGGATTACAATACCGCTTTTTATCCATTTTCCGGTATATTCAGAGCCCTGCGGGCATTCTACAAAGTGAACCGTTACATATAGATCATTATTTTCCGGAATGTCGGCTTTATAATCTTCCTGAAACTTATTGAATGCATTTGATACTACAAGATAAATCCCATCATCTTGCGTCTTTGCAGTAGTATTATACGTTTCAGTGTTTTCAACAGCTCTGTCTGCCAGTATCATCCCCGTAACAGGCCCGTCTCCCTTGTTTAGAAACAGGAACCCTAAAAGTACTGCTCCTGCAATAATAACTATCAGAACGGTTATCGCTGTGTGTCTTTTCATTGATTTCTTATCCATAAAATAATCTCCTATTCATTTTATTTATTTAAGTTGCGGTTTTATTCTCCGTAATTCAGTTCATCCTGCTTAGTGAATATAATCATACCAGATATTATAACAGCCGAAAGGTAGATAACAAGTACAGCTAAAGCCCAGAAAACATACGTCTTTTCCGAATATCCATTCAATGCATTCATAGCAAGTACCGGTGAAATCATGTAAAGTACTTGAACTGCCTTATCGTTAAACCCGATTAAATTGTTTAAGCCATCTACTATAGATACAAATAAATTTGGCATTAATAGTATTCCAATAAAAATAGATGTGATCAATGAAACCTTTGACGATCTGAAAAGTACCGAGAACATCAACCCCATAAGTCCGAAGAGAGAAAGAAAAGCGGTTATGGGCAATATATATCTTAACGTAAGCAGACTAATACCGATATTTCCAGTCATTACAAGATAAAAAAGCGTCAATACAAGTACATATGATAATGCAAAAATGCCTGAAAACAAAACGTTGGTTATAATTTTGCTTAAATATACTCTCTTTTTTGATACTCCTGAAGTAAGTATCAAATCAAGAAACTTAGATTCACGTTCAATGGACATTCCGTTAAAATTCAATGTCAGCGCTGCAATTGAGCCAAAAAAGTTAAATGAGAAAACAGCCGCCATAAAAAACATTTCGCCTGTTTTTTTCACCTGTCCGATACTGTCGGACGTTAAAACGAACCATATCTGTAAAAACAATAATAAAAAAAGAAAAATAAAAATCCTCCTATTAAAGCTGTTTCTTAAATCTCTCTTCAGTAAAACCAATACATCATTCAAATCAAGAACCCTCCTTTACAAGACTATTATAAAGAGTCTCTATTCCTTGACACCTCACACCGAAAACCTTGACATTATTTTCATATAGAAGCTGCAAAATCGTGGGCACTTCATACCTTTCGACTTCGGCGGTCAATATATCATTATTTATCTTGAATTTTCGCTTCTGAGTTTCGGATAAAATCCTGATAACAGTTTCGTCAACACCTTGAGTCTCAATTTCATAAATTGTTTCACAAGATCCCTGATAAAGCAACTCGCCTTTATCAATTACCACTACGGCCCTGCAAAGATTTTCAAGCTCCATTAAAACATGCGAGGAGATAAATATCGTACACCCTCGCTGGTGCAGCATTCTTATTACCGACCTTACTTGTTGGACACCTGAAGGGTCAAGCCCAGCCGTAGGCTCATCCAGTACAAGTAAATCAGGCGCTCCGATGGTAGTAATAACCAGTTGAAGCTTTCTTTGCTGTCCCGGAGAAAGGCTGCTGATTCTTTTCGATAAATCAACCTCCAATCTCTTTGCGAATTCTATGCCTTCCTCTGCACTACAACCTCTTAAATCGGCAAAGAATCGCAAGGCTTCAATAGCATCCATATTATCACGGAATCTGACATTCTGGGGAAGGAATCCTACACGCTTCTGCACCTCCATCGTTCCTCCGCTCGGCTTCATTAGTCCGCATATTATCCTCATAAAGGTTGTTTTGCCTGCACCATTCTTCCCGATAAATCCAAATATTTCTCCCTGTGGTACCGAAATTGACATATTATTCAATGCCTTGAAATCACCGAAAAACTTACTTATATTCCAGGTCTTTATCGCCGTATTTTCATTCATTTCATCAACTCCTTTCACCATATTAGTTGCATGAAATGAAAAAATCCCCTGCATATAAATATATAATTATGAAAAATGATAAGAGTAACCCTCCGTTTAGGCTAGTAGAAACATGCTTGTTTGATTGTCGGATATGACGTTCGTCTTTTGGTCTATTTATCTGTGTTGTGAATGAAAAACAACGCAAAGGAGCTTGAACCAACGTGATTTTTGTCCTTTTGTTTTCACGGTTTACAAGATATAATATATACAGGTTTTTTATTTTGCGGTTAATTACTTTTAAATGCAAGGAACCGGGGAAGGAGGAAAATTATGTCAGAAAAAATAATATTGAATTGTCTATGGAGGGTATTGCCTCTATAAATTTCGGAGGTAAAAAATGAATAGAAAAAACATATCAATTGATAATATACCAGCTGTGTTGTGGGGTGAAAAATGTACAAAGCTCTTTATAGCGGTACATGGGAATCTGTCATCAAAGTCTGATGTTCCGATTGCTATTCTTGCAGAAGAAGCTATTCCACTAGGTTATCAAGTACTTAGCTTTGATTTACCGGAACATGGTGACAGAAAGGTAGAATCTACTCTTTGTAAAGCTCAAAATTGCGTTGCAGATTTAATTTCTGTTTTAGCGGTTGCCAAAGAACAAGCCAGCGAGATCAGTGTATTTGCTTGTAGCATGGGTGCATATTTTAGTTTGCTTGCATACAAGGATGTAAATTTGCAGCAATGTTTATTCCTTTCGCCGGTTGTAGATATGAATCGTATCATAAATAATATGATGATGTGGTTTAATGTCACAGAGGAAAGACTTGAAAAGGATCGGGAAATCGCTACACCAATCGGTCAGGTTTTATATTGGGATTATTACCACTATGTAAAACAAAATCCAATAACCAAATGGAATACGCCAACATCAATTTTATATGGAAAAAATGATGAACTTTGCGAATATGATGTTGTATCTTCATTTGCAAAATCATTTAACTGTAGTTTAGAAACAGCCGAAGATGCCGAGCATTATTTTCATACAGAGGAACAGTTGAAAATCTATAAAAATTGGCTCAGAAAGCATATTATAGCAAAATAAGCATAATAGGAAGTTTTCTCAGGCATCTATATTCACTTAATTTGCCACAATTGTAAACGGAATATTGTATTGATGCTGCCTGTAAAGCAGCATTTGAGTATGGTTATCAAATTACTATCCCACAGGAAATAAATACCACTTTTGACAATGAGTATTTGACTGGGAAAAGACTATATGAGTTTTATAACTATAAAATTTGAAACAATTGTTTTGCCAGGGTATTATCTATCAAGGATCCCTCTCTTCGCACCAAACGAATACAAGGGATGGATAATCTTTATGAATGCAGTGTGAATATGGACATTCGTGTTATTTGGTATTACGAGGATTTATTAATCATTATTTTGCTAGATGTTGGGCACCATGACATTTTAGAGCAATTTTAACTTATGGTATCTATTTCGAACGCCTGGCACACCCAAAAAAACAAAAAAAGTACCGTAATGGTACTTTTTTGTTTATGCAAAAGTGCTGGAGGAGATGAATACTCATAATCTACACAACATTCGGAAAAATCAGTTCGATTTCAAATCCCTTTCCGGATGTTGATATCGCACCAATGATTACCTCGATGGATAATGCTTCAGCATATTTTTTCACAAGATACAATCCCATGCCCGTTGCATTCTGTCGATCCGGGTGATTTCCGGTAAAGCCCTTGTCAAACAGAAAGGGTACATCTTCCAGTGGAACGCCCCTACCGTTATCCCGTATGGCAAGATGTATTTTCTTATCGGCTTGACTGTCTTCCCACGTGGCAATATGGACAATTCCATTTTCTGATGCCGTGTACTTGAATGCATTGCTAAGAAACTGTGAAATCATGAATGTCAGGACTTTTTTATCGCTTACAATTTGCAGGGGTACAACATCTAATTGAAGATCGATGCTTTTTTCGTCCGATATGGCGCGAAAATAGTCAAGACTCTCCTGCAGGCAGTCACTTATAGCAATTTTTTCAAATTTATAGTCTACATGGTCTGCATGTAGACGCGCATAATACAATATCTTTTCTATATCGCCGTTGATAACGTATCTCACATGCTCCATCCGTTTATAAACATAGGGAGACATATCCTCTTTATGGTTGTCCAAAACCAATGTTGCGAGAGACAGTGGTGTTTTGATTTCATGAGCCCATGCTTCAATAAATTCCTGATAGTTTTGTAATTCAAACTGCTTGTCTTTTATCATCTGAACTTGTTCCCTCATCTGTGCCGACGCAATTTGAATGATAGGATGCCAGGATTTATCAACCGTTGTCAATACTATTTGTTCTGTCTCCTCATCCAGTCTGGATAGAAAAGATCCAAATACTTCTATTTGCTTTTTCAGCTTTTTTTGGTTTATCCCATACCCTGCAAAAACGACCATAACAGTAAAAAGGACAATCATTACCACCATGCTTTCAAAAGCTTCCGGTGCTGTCAGCCATACGACAAAGGCAAAAAACAAGTTGGTTGCCAATAGCAATATTAGCCAAGGGGTTCCTGATTTCAAATTCAATCTCGGTCGTTTCATGCCTTGTTTACCTCCAAACGATATCCCTGACCCCGCACAGTTTGTATGATATCCCTAAGACCTATGGCGTCCAGGCTTTTTCGCAAGCGGGTTATATTAACCTGAAGGATATTTTCATCAACATATTCGTCACCGCCCCAAAGAGTGAAAAGTAAATCCGGCTTATTAACAAGGGAGGGATACTGTTCAAGCAAAACTCGTAAAATTCTGCCCTCTGTTTCAGACAAAACAACATGAGAATTTCTACAAATCACATTGTAGGTGTCCGTGTCTAATGTAAGTTCGCCTACCTGAATCAGGTTCCGCATTTTCCCATATGTCTGAAGCAATCGTTCTGCACGGGCAATCAACCGATCAGGATGGCACGGTTTTGTAAGAAAATCATCGGCACCAAGTCCTAGTGCGTACAATTCATCAGACAAGGTATCCCGTGCTGTTAAAATGAGTATTGGGAAAGCCGCTCTCGCTTTCAGCCATTTGCATAACTCGAATCCGGATCTGCCCGGCAGGTTTATGTCCAGCACGACCAAATCGGGGTTGTTATCAAGAATTTCCTGCTCGGGTGCAGCGAAAGAAGAGATACTTGATGCCGAGTGCCCCTTCTTTATAAAGGTGTTGACAAGCTCTTCTCGCAAATATATGTCATCTTCCATTACTATGATTTTGCCCAAAAAGCGTCACCCCCTGTCAGTTACCCGCAATGCCTGTATTTCACGCCTGCTGGCACGTTCTACAATAGCAATATAAATAAATTCAATCAAAATAAATAGGATAAATCCAATTCCCGCAAGTAGAATCACGCTGCTGACCGATGTTCCTGCCGGCAGTTTCATAAAGCTGGTAAACATCGCCCATACTGCGAAGACAGAGCTGCAAGCCGCCAAACCAAACGCTAAAACAAAGAACAACCGGATCTGTTTTTTTGCAGAGCTGCAAAGGTCGTTTGCGCTGGCTCCAATCATCAATAGCGTGAGATAACGGTGTTTGTTTGTCCGCTGCTGCATCAGGAATTTTAATCCAATCACGGTATTTGAAATCAGCATGAACAAAACGCCGAGATAGATGGTAAGGTAGCTTGCTGCCACAGTGTAGAAGAGATTTCTGCCTATTCCAGCGAGATAACTTTCATATTCCAAGCCCGTCGCTGCGAGACTTTTTTCCATAGACTGAATTGCCTGCAGTAATCCGTTTTTCTGCACCACATCTTTATGGAGCAAAACATTCCAGCAAAACGGTTCGACAGGGTCAGAAGCCAAGCGCTGATATTCTTCATCTGAAATGATTATAGCACTATAAAGTGTGATTTTTCGATCAGCAACGATATTATCATAATAAAGGCAAGGCAAGAATTCATAACGCTGGTTGTCTATTTGAATGGAAGCACCGGCCTTCAATGCACCATTCAGAATGTCAATAAAATCACGAGTATCCCTTATTGAAGTGTATAATGCAACCTGATTCTTTTCCAGTTGAATCGGCTCCTTGCCAATGGATTCAAGCAGGCTGTTGTAGCTCGTTTGGGATATGATATCCGGATAATCGGAGCGATTGTCAAAATTCTCAATCATATTGTTTCTCAGGCTTGTCTCCGGTTGTGTTTCAAGCGCAGTGTCAAGCCCCCATGTAAATTTATGTATATCCGTATCCATTTTGCTAAGAAGCATGGGATAGGCTGTGCCAATCAATGATTTGTTTTCATCAGAATTTAAAAAGGCAGATACTTCCTGTTCCCTGCCATCAATCGAAAAATCAACACTTCTGGCACTCTCTGAACCTCGTCCGGAAGCAATACCAATGCCAAAAGACACACATGACAGCGCAATCAATAAAAGTAAAGATGAAATTGCCAGTGCTTTGTGCTGGTGGAGAACATTTTCTTGTATCTGTCTGCCGGTAAATGCGAACAAGCCAGATTTTGACGGACTTTTTCGCTGAATCCGATACCCGATGAACACGCCCATGCCGCGATAGAGCAGAAAAGTACCGGTTCCACCGGAAACAAGAATCAACGCAACAATTTTAAAGTCAAAGCTTCTCAGCATCAAAATTCCTATTCCATATGCCATAATCAATAACAGCAGTCCAAGGATAAAACAGAGCCAGCCTTTTGTCTTTGAAATGGATATCTGCTTGTCTGGAGAATCCGTTTGAAGTAATTGCATCGGTTCTTTGCGGCTGAATTCGAAACACAAAATCAGCATGGCAATCATTTGAACAACAATAAAACCAATAACGGTACCAAGTACCGCAGCGATTGAAAATGAGATTTTATGTCCGATTATTCCAATTCCGACCACTTTTGCCGATGCAAGACTGATCCCCTCCGTAAGGAACAAGGCGATCGGTAAGCCAATCAAGACAGATAAAAGGCTGTTCCAAAGCGTTTCGCTCATCAGCATGGCAAAAAGTCTGCTTCGCTTCATCCCCATCATCAGATATAATCCGAATTCTTTTTTGCGGTTATCCAACTGATACCGGTATGCAAAATAAACCAAAAAGAAAACAAAAAAAAGTGAAATAATGTAGACAATGGGGATCATCAGCATTAGTTTGCTGACAGCGTCGCTTTCCAACGTTTTCAAAAATCGCATGACATCCTGATCACCCAAGGAAAGCAGTGTATAAAATGCAACAATCGCAATAACAAGAGAACCGAAAAACAATCCGTTGTTCTTTCGATTTTTTGAGGCGTTCCGCCGAACCTGTTTAAAGAACATTTGCGCTTCCTCCCCCCAGCTGAGCTACAACCGTTACAATGCGCTCATAAAAGCTGTCAGTGGTTTCTGTTTCGATGTTCTTTCTAAGCTCATGGAACAGACGGCCATCTTGTATGAAGAGAATGCGAGAGCAATAGCTTGCCGCATTTGCGTCATGGGTGACCATTACGATTGTTTTTTGTTGTTCCCTATTAATCGTAGATAGCTTATTCATAAGAATCCTTGAATTTTTGCTGTCGAGCGCCCCTGTCGGTTCATCCGCCAATACGATGCTCGGGTTTGAAATGAGGGATCTAGCCGCTGCTGCGCGCTGCTTCTGCCCACCAGACATCTGTGATGGAAATTTGTCCAGAACGTCCACAATATCCAGACGGGTTGCCAGCTCCTGAAGCTCTCGTTCAGCCTGCTTCCCTGTCATTCCGTGAAGGGATAGTGGAAGAACAATGTTCTCTCTTGCTGTCAGGTTATCCAGAAGTTCAAATTCCTGAAATAAGTAACCGATTTCTTTGCCGCGATAATCGGCCAGTTCCCCTCCTTTAAAAGACGAAATGTCGATATTACTCAACAGGATCTTTCCCGACGTCGGTTTTATCATTGTGGCGATGCAATTAAGAAGGGTCGTTTTCCCCGAACCGCTGGCACCCATGATTCCGAGGAATTCCCCCTTAAGAACATCAAAGCTGATTCCTTTGAGTGCCTCTGTCTTATTATCGCCCTTTCCATAGACTTTTGTGATGCTTTCAACCTGTAAAACTCGATTTGAATTCATTTTATCTCCTCCTGCAATTTCTTTATCCTTATTGTAGCAGGCCATGCAGAAGAATAACACTTACAGATGATGTAAGCAACAGGATTGACAAAAGGAGTTATCATTGTCATAATTAAAAGGAATACCAACACCTATTTTGATGAAAAAGCAAAAAATCTCAGAATATTTGTTTTTACTGCTGCCATTCTGAGATTTTTCAACTAATTACAGGTGTATGTCATATTTTCACCAAAATTTTGGTTTTTTAGAGCCCGGATCTGACCCTCATGATTTCAGAGCCCTCTTCGGGCAGAGACGAAAAGCATATGCCTTCTTCCATAAATGACTTTCCCGATCTGGTAATCCGGTATTCGCAATCTTCAAACAAAATATCATACATGCGTTTTTCTTCCAGACCCTGCAGATGAATGGTACGTAAGGGTTCGCCTCCTTTGAGCCGGAATACAAATACATAACTGCTTCCATCTTCCGCCATATACTGATATGCCTGCCACCGGTCTCCTTTTCCCCCTCGCAGCGCCTGACCTGTCAGCCGGTACATTTCTCCCTCCAGGATATACTTTTTTGAAAAGCTTTTATAAAATCCAATGTAATGCTTCAAACGCTCCAACCACACAGGCTTCCAGTTTTTAAACCGGTACGCGAAGCCGCAGGTTGACAACAGCGTCGCCCGAATGTAGAAATCCAGCTTTGCCGGTGCAATATCCTCTGTAATTGGATTAAATATCCCATTGTGGTCGCTGATACATTCCGATTGAGTGAATTGGTAGCAGAGCGCCGGATGAATAAAAGATACAGCACCCCATAAGCATTGAAAATGATTATCAATATAATCGTGATCGGACATATATGTATAATGAGCACAGGACAAAATCCCAAGATCCGTACGCATCCCGCCGCTACCGCAATTCTCAATAACCAGCTGAGGATACTTATCATGAACTTCATGTAAAAACTTATAGTACCCCATATAATGCCAATAAAGTCCGTCCCCCTCCCCATGTCCATGGGCTGTATTATTGCATCCAAGTCCGGGGTGTACATTAAAATCAAACTTGATCCACAACGCATGATACCGCGTGACCAGTTTATCAATCACCTTCATGGCCCATTTGCGAGTCTTAGTATTTGCCATACAAAGATATCCAAGGGATACGCCATCCCGGCATGCTACGATTTGCGGCATAGTCTGGTGGAGCTTCGCGATTTCGCCAATCCCTTCTATTTCACACCATATTCCAAATGGAATATCGGATTCAGTAACGGCCTCCCCAAGGTGGGCAAGCCCAGACGGGAAATCGATCGTGTTCTCCACATCCCAGTCCCCCCGTTTGCCATACCAATTAATTGCTGCTTCAGATAATCCAAACCAACCAGCGTCCAGAACAAAGTTTGTCATGCCAAGGCTTGCCGCATACCTGGCATTTTCAATACAAACATCCTCATTAATAAATCGGTCCTCATAGGACCACCAGGTATTATAAACTACCGGAAGCGTATCAAGCTTTTCAGATTTGACCACACTGCTATTTTCAATAAAATATCTGCGGGTTCTCCTGCTCGCCTCGTCAAGACTGTTCTCGGAAAGGGACAGATAAACCGGAGCTCCTGCAAAAGACTTCCCCGC
>CAZJXH010000101.1:0-12113 GCA_964549475.1 uncultured Oscillospiraceae bacterium | reverse complement strand
CAAATATTCCGTATAGCAGGAAAAAAACTGTTCAAATGTCGAAAGGTTTTCCAACTCCTCCGTATGATTGATGAGCAGTTCATTGAAAGAGAGCAGCGGATTGAAGAATCCCTGCGAACCTGTATGCCCTTTGCCCATAATCGTCCATTCGTTGCATCCGATCATCGTATAATTGATCGCGTCTTTGTGTGTGATTCCCAGTTTTTCGTAAGCTTTTATTCTTGGCTCATCGTTCGTTAAAACTATATTATTTTGCTTCATGTTCATTTCGGTTATATATTTTAATGTTTCAAACGGAGTCTTTGATGTATAACGAAAGCTCACCTGGGGTCTCCATGTAGGAAGCTCGACCAAAGCCTCCAATATCATTTTGCTTACTTCATTGAAGCCGTCTTCTTCCTCAAGGGTATAGCCTCCGACGGAGAGCGTATTATCGCCGCTCCGGTGTTCCTTGTATCCGTGCTGCGCGAATACTTTTATAAGCAATTCGCATATCAGTTCATAAGCTGTTTCCCTGTTGATTCGATGATTTTCCAAATCACGCTTATAAAAAGGATATAAAATCTGATCGAGCCGGCCCAAGCTGTCGGACAGGAACAGCCATGTAAGCCATACGGACTGCACTGCTTCATAAAAGGTTTCGGCAGGGCGATAGGGAACCTTTCTGCAATTCTGTGCGATTTGCGGCAGTCCCCTTTGCTCGTAATCATCCGCAACCTTATTGGAATATTGTCTTATCACTTTGCAGGTATTTTCCAGTGCTTTCAAAAATTCCTGCTTGTCTTCGTTATCTTTATAGTTTTCTTTCGCTTTGCTGATTCTCTTCAGGTAGCCTTCTATTCCTTGATTGACAACAAAAGGGAAGTTTGCGCAATAATGGTCCCAGTCCAAAAAACAAACAGGATTGCTTTCCGGCTGATAATCGCTGTGTTTCATGAAAAATGCGACATCATGCGCATGCCCCGCTTTAAAATAGGCGCAGCTTGTGACGCTGCCGTCGAATTTAAAAAACCCTCCTAAAAGCTCCCCGTCAATAAAGTCGGTTCTTTGATTCATCAAATATTCTCCAATGCATTTGGAGATTTGCACCGGTTTTGAATAACTGCTGAAATCGCTGTATTCAACGGCTGTCTGTGGAGGAAAAATCTCTTGCTTTATTGCCATATTGGCAAGTGCTTCTATCCGTTTATTCATGACGTTTCTCCTTTAGTAGTATAAAATATAGATTGCAGTATTATAATAGTTTAAATTAATACGGCGTTTATATTTAAAAATGAGACATAAACATTGATATACAGTACAAATCTTATTACAAAATGTAAAATATTGCTTATTTTAACATTGCCTTTCGCCTGTAATGGTGTATTTACCCGAACCGAGTTCCACTTCGGCGGTATCCGTGCCATACGTTTTCATGCATTCTCCTGAAGCTCTGCTCACGGTTACGCCTGAACAATAGAAATTTGGCATAGTAACCGTTGCGGTACAGTTTGCAGGCACGGAAACCTCAAGCACGAATCGAATGCCGTCCACACGCCAGTTGGCCGAAACATGCCCGTAGGGCGACTCATGGCTCGCACCGGAATATTCAAGCCCGGCAACCGGAGCAGGTCTGATGATGATGTGTTTAAAACCGGGACATTCGGGGTCCGGCCGGAGTCCTGCCAGCCCCCTGTAGAACCATGCGCTGATATCGCTGAACATGTGATGGTTTCTCGATGCATCGCCGTTCCAGGTTTCCCAAAGCGTTGTTGCGCCCTGCCTGATCCAGTTGCCCCAGCTGGGGAAATCCGTCTGTGTCGCGATTGCATAAGCAAGATCGGCCCTGCCATACTCTGTCAGTGTGTGCATCACATATTTCGCCCCGAGAATACCGCAGTCTATATGGCGGTTTTTCAGTTCAACCTGTTCAACAAGCTTCTTAAAAACATTAGGCTTTTCCTCATCGGAGACAAGACCCTGGTAAAGCGCGCAGGCCATGGAGGTCTGGCAGTTGCCCATCACGGTTCCATCCTGTGAGATAAACTTCTTGCGAAAGGCTTGGCGAATGTTTGCGGCAAGCAGTAAAAATCGAGCGGCGTCTTTTTGGCGACCGAGCAGCAAAGCGACTTTTGCCATGATGGACACATCTGCATAATAATACCCCGTATCCGTAACCGCTGTCGGACATTTGTAACCATCGGGTCCCCCTTCCGGAGGGCACCAGTCACCAAGACCGAAATCCACCAGGAAGCCGTTTGCCATGGAAGACATAAAATCAATATATCTAGCCATTCCGGAATACATTTCTGCAAGGATCGCAAAATTTCCATCGTAGACGTACATATTCCACGGAATCAGGATCATGGCACTGTCCCAGGCAGGGCCGCTGCCCCAGTTGAACCCCCAGCCCCCGGTGGGAACAATACCCGGCAGCTGCCCATTCAGACGCTGGACATCCATAAAATCACGAAGCCATTTGGTATACGCCGCACTGGGAGCAAAGTTCAGCAGTACTTGCTCGGAGGAAAGCGAGGCATCCCCCGTCCAGCCGTTTTTTTCCCTGTGAGGACAGTCTGTGGGTATGTCGTGATAATTGGTGAGAGTCGACCAGCGCGCGCATTTCTGAATTGAATTCAGCAGCTCATTGGAGCATGAAAAGCTGCCTCTGGATTCCAGCGCTGTATGAACCACGCGTCCGCAAAGGCTGTCGAGCGTAGGGATGCCCGGATAGCCCGTTACTTCAATATATTGAAAACCGTGATAAGTGAACCTGGGTTCCCAGACCTCGGGGCCTCCACCCTTTGTAACATATTTGTCCGTCTGGAATTCGCCGCCCGTTATAAGCCTGGAGATGTTGGACGCATCAAGACTCCCATCTTGATGGATCTTTTCGGCATATTTTATAATGATTTCATGGCCGGGCTGTGTGAAAACACGAATTTGGGCCCAGCCCGAGATATTCTGCCCCAGGTCGTACACCCAGACACCCGGTTTCACTTCATTGAGTGAAACCGGTTTGATTGTTCCTGCAAGCCTGATCGGCGGAAGCGGAGCGGGTCGAAGCGTGCCGCCGGGCGATTTTGCGATTTTGGCGTTTTTCCACTGAGAATCGTCATAGCCGGGCTTATCCCAACCAGCTTTTTCAAGTCGGGCATCATAATATTCCCCGTTGCGGAGACCGTCAAATACAATCGGTCCGTCGGAAACCTTCCAACCGCAGTCGCTCACAATGGTCTGTATCGTTCCGTCTTCAAACGTGATCTGAATCTGAAGCAGTAATTTAGGATGATGTCTCCATGGAGCCTGCCTATAATTCCAGACTTCCGGCGTAAAGCAGTTATACCATCCGTTGCCAAGAATTACAGCCACTGTGTTTTCCCTCTTCGCAAGGG
Organism: uncultured Oscillospiraceae bacterium; assembly: GCA_964549475.1. GTDB lineage: Bacteria > Bacillota > Clostridia > Saccharofermentanales > UBA5734 > JBBQKF01. The sequence goes on along the minus strand of CAZJXH010000101.1, from coordinate 8,739 downwards.
CGGCCGTGACGTCGTAAGTGCAGTAAAGCACGGTTTTGTCATATTGCGTAAAAGGAGGGGAAAGCAAGTCGTCGCTGATCTTGCTGCCGTTTATACGAAGCTCGGAATAACCCAGTCCACAGACATAAGCTCTCGCTTTTTTGACGGGCCTGTCAAGTACAAAGGAATACCGAAACAGCGGCGCGGGGGCAGGTATTTCCGACACATCCGTTTCTACTGAATAAATCCAGCGGGCCTTCCAACCGGTTGCCGCGTCAAGGCATGTTTCAAAAAAACCAGAGCTGCTCCAACCGGACCAGCAGCCTTCCCCGTCCCTGATACGAACTTTCCACCAGCATTCCTGACCGGATGCCAGTATTTTGCCGCCGTATGGTACCTGAATGGAACTGCCCGATTCTATAACCCCGCTGTCCCACAAATCCGCATGCCCTTCGCCGAGCAGTTTACAGCTGCTTGCTGCAAGAATCTCAAAAGCCGTCTGAATTTGATTTTCCCCATCAGAATACAGCACCCAGCTGAGCATCGGCGAGGGCGTTTCGATTCCGAGCGGGTCGGTCATCGAATTGCATTGTAATTTTTCTGGAAACATGATATGTTGTTCCTCCTTTTTCGAAAATTTGAAGCCGAAATCGACTTTAATCAAATTATTTTATTCTTAACGATGGAAGTCTGAAGCACAACGAGGTTGTTTTGAGGGAAAATGGCCAACCCTCTGATTTTACCATCCCCGTGAAAAGAGCCTTTCTCTGCGCCAAGAATGTATGAGTGGCCACCACTTTGAAAGACCGTATTTTTTTCAGTGACTTTACAAGCCGGCAGTTCCGTGTCCTCTGCCGTAACAAATTCAAGTTTCCAGCCAGGCATATCCTGTGGTGTGTCATCAAGCCTGATTTCCAGAGTTTCCGGAAGACAGCGGACGGTAAAAATTCCACCGCCGCTGACAGACCAGCGTACAATCAGTTCCTCGTCACCAATGGTCTCCACTGCAGGCATTCCGCCTTCCATCCTCATATGCCTTCCAGCGGATACTGGGTATATTCCTGCGCGGATGTTATTCCCGCTCCAGCGGTTGCCATCCATCACCGGAAGATTGTCATACACGCAGCAGGGAGAAGTGCACTTTTCGTGCAGATATCGTTCCTCACAGGCTTCGTCAAACAGGTAAATATCCCGTATCCAGAAACGATCCTTTTCCCAGAAAATGTTTACTCGATAAAATCTACTGCAGTACCAGACGGACTTGTGCCCTTCGTTTTTCCAGTCGCTCATGGCGGCAATGGCAGAAGCGGGGGTAACAGCGTAATGAGATCGATACCATTCGCCGGATTCGGCAAGCGTTTGCACGCTGATCTTCTTTTCGGCGACTTTTCGGGCGATTATCGCAAACTGGAGAGTGAGACCCTTGCTCATGCTGCCCCATCCGAAGGAATTTTCCTGGCCTGCCTGGGTATATCCAAAAGACAAACAGGTTCCACTGAAGTTTTCCTTGAGATACCACTCAATCCAATCCTCGGAGCTGCCTTGGGAACACCCCGGTTCAAGTGTAACCACATTTTGATCGCTGGATGGATTGAAGGAACTGTTCAGTCCGGCATCATACTGATAAATCGGGTCGCTGCCAAGCATGCGGAAAATCGGCAGATCAATTTGCATTTCTTTTGTCTGTGCGGGCGTAAAGGCGTTCAAACGGCTAGGATAATAGGCCTGGTTATAATATCCGCCCCAGAGGGTGTATCCGTCCGTTCCCCACTGGTCTTTGCAATTACAGGAAGCGACGATGCCATATTTTTCGGACATGTAAGAGAGTGTGTGGGCGTCAATAAGCCATGACCCGACGGATTTCGGGTAATAACCGAAAACCTCTTTGAATTTTTTCATCAGGGAGTCTACAATACGCTCGCGCTCCGCAGGGGTGTAGCTGATGGAAAAGCCGACATCCGTATGCCAGTCCCAGGAATATCTGCCTTTCCATTCTATTTCTGCGTCTTCAACCAGCGGCTGCATGACTTCCAACCATGCGCCGAATTCAAAATAGCCGTCCGGTTGTAATTTCAGCAGCTCGATGATATCTTCCCGCAAAAGTGCGTCATATTGGAGCAAAAAAGTACCTTTCAGCTCATGTTGGCGCAGTAGCCTGATTTGTTCCTCTACCGGCCTTTTCAGGTCGATTTCTGAATCACGCGGCTCTACGCCCCGGATAAAATTGATGATGTTTACAATTTGTGGCTTCATCTCTATACCTTCTTCGTGTTAATTAAATTTTTTTTAGACCTACTCACTAAACTTCACATACTGTTAAAAAGCTTTTACAATTCTCTCAAGACACAGGGCAATCACTTACGAAAAGAAATGTGCAATATGGGGACGGTTCTTATGTTGCATTTTATTTCGCTTATGCAACACAAGAACCGTCCCCATGTTGCACACATGTTAAAACCATGCTTCATTCCACTCCTGTTCCATCTGTCACTAATCCATTTCTTTTCGTAAGCGATTGCCCTGTCGAGACACAATATGCTTGCAAATATTTTTGCCGTTTGATATTATGATAATCAAATTAATACAAAGCATATATTTAAAAACGATATAAAAACATTGAATTACAGTACAATTAATCTTGCTAAAGGTAGAATGCTTCTTGATTTGAACTTTCAGAGAGGAATGAAAAATGGCGCTTTCAATTGAAATACCCATCTGTCCAAACCAAACATTCAGGCTCATCTGTTTTGATGATAATCTAAAATTTGGCGAATGGGTGCAAACCCCTCAATTTCATAATAACTGTGAAATCGGTTTTTTTGTGAGCGGGAATATCAGTACTGTTGTTGAAAATAATGTTTACTTTCTGCAAAGTGGAAATATATTGACGATTGCTCCCAATGAAATGCATATGGGTAAAATACTGAAAGACGGGAAATTTGAATATTTTCAATTTGATATTCCAAATGAGCTTGGTAATTTTTTAGGAGAAGAAAACGTTTTGCTCAACTGTTTTCTGAAAAGAAAAATAGGAGAAAAGAACCTGATCAATCCTTCCTCTGCCATTACTGAAATAATCTATGAAAAATTGTATAAAATAAAGGAACTGATCCTATCTGAAACGATCGACAAAAAAATGTTATGCTTTTCCTATTTTATTCAAATTATGAGTTTGGTCAATGAAGCGTTCAATAATCCTGCCTATATTTCTCTGAACGAAATAAAAAAAGCTCCTGAGATTCTGGAGAAGCTGGTAACGATCATTAACAGTGAATATAAAACATTATACAGTGTAAATGATATAACGGTCAAAGCGAATATTTCCAAGTCGTACTTAACGAAGCTGTTCAAAAAATACATAGGATTTACACCATACCAGTTTTTATTGTCCAAAAAAATATCAAGCGCAAAACTTTTATTAAGAAACGGAGCCAATGTGACGGAAGCCTGTTATCAGTCGGGCTTTAATGATTATTCCTATTTTATTTCAATTTTCAAACAAACGGAAGGACTGACCCCTTTAAAATATAAAACGAAGAATTTGCTTTAATTCGATTAACGCAACGTATCCAACAAAAACAACGGGGCTGTTCCTTAACGTTGCAAAAGCTCCATATGACGGCAAGTGGCCAGAAAGAAGAGCGCAATTTGAAAAAACTTAGCTTCAACTCCATCCTGTCAAGGCTTTTTATCTCCTTCCTGCTGGTAATTACCCCGATCATGCTGGCAGGAATCATGATGTTCATGTGGGAAAAACAGACCATACAGTCACAGATTAAAAATTCCGCATTGGACAATGTTTCTTTCCTGCAAAACAACATGGAAAATGAAATTGAAAACATCAAGCTGCTTCAAAACAATCTTTCCAATGACATCACTCTGAATGAGCTTGTCACACAATATTCCAACCTGCCGACATACGAGTATTATACATTGATCACGGATGTTCAGCAGCGGCTGAAAGTCATGAAAAACAGCAACAACTATATTGAAGACGTGATCGTATATATCCCTGGCATGGGGAAGATCATTTCGGCAAAGGATGGTTATTCAAATTTCGATAATACCGAATACAGCCGTCTATTCCAAATTCAACTAAATGCAAAATATCCATTGATTATAGACAGTTCGGAGATATATGCGACTTCGCTCTATCCTTTCATTGTTAAAAAAGAGGAAGCACCGCTGTATCTTGTAAAGGTTATGCTGTCGGAGTCTAGCATTAAAAATTTCCTTGGAAAGTTCAGCAAATACAACGCAAGCAACACAGCACTTTATGATTGTACCTCCGGAGACTGGATTTTCAACGCTCAAAGCAGTCTTGGCAGCGTGAATGATGCGAAACTTGACCTGATAGCAAAAACATCCGGGAAAAATCAAGATTTCATTGCAAGCATCAGTGGAAAAAAATATTATGTATTGTCAACATATTCCAAGTACCTCAACGCTTCTTTCGTGCAGTATGTGCCGCTTGAAGACATTTTCAGCGTTCCGGACCGCTACGGAAATTTTCTTTGGATATACGCTGCGATTTCCATCATTATCATGCTTTTATATTCCTTTTCCACTTATCGATTTGTGAAATACCCTATCAATACCTTGTTAAAATCATTCCGGCGACTGGAGTCGGGAGATATGGGTGCTCGGGTTCAGCTGAAAGCGGCGAACGAATTCAATGATCTTTTCGAAGGGTTCAACAAAATGGTATTCCGCTTGAATGAATTGATCGACAGGGTTTATAGGCAGGAGCTTTATGCAAAAAAATCAGAGCTCAAGCAGCTGCAATCCCAGATCAATCCGCATTTTCTTTATAACAGCTATTTCATGCTGCACCGGTTGATCAAGCACAGAGACCTGGAAAATGCGGAATTACTTTCCTCTTATCTCGGGAAATATCTGCAATACATTACAAGGAACGCATTGGAAGAGGTCCCCTTGCAAAATGAGCTTGTTCATGCTTGCAGCTACGCACAGATACAGCAGATGCGCTTTTCCAGATGGCTTTCCGTTGAATTCGGTGAAATACCTGAAAAATTCCGTGAATTTATGGTACCGTATTTGATTTTGCAGCCCATTCTAGAAAACTCATTTGAGCATGGCCTCAAATCGACCATGAAAAATGGGCTGATCCGAATCGGATTTGAGGATATAGGGAGCGGCCTGCTTATTTCAATTGAAGACAGCGGGAATGATTTACAGGACAGCGATATTGAAATCCTGCAGCGGAAACTTTTGATTACGGGGGATGGCATGGAAATTACCGGAATTATCAATGTTCACAAGCGCATCGCGCTGAAATACGGTCCCGGAAGCGGAATAACGGTTTCAAGAAGCGCACTTGGCGGTCTTAGAGTAGAAATACAAATATTTCCTGAAAGCATGGTAGAATGAAATCCAAAGCCAGCCATATCGTGCTTCGCCAGTAATAATATAAAGGCTCATTCTGTCGCCGGAATGAAGCTCTTTTATCACTCGGATTTTGTATTGGCGGCAGAATGGAGTTTATTATGTACAGAGTTCTTATTGTAGATGACGAAGACTTTGTTGTGGATAGTCTGTCTGATATGCTTGAATCACGGTCTGAACCGGAGCTGGATGTTTGCTGTGCCTACTCGGCCGCCGAAGCGATCGGGTGGCTGGACCGCGCAAAAATCGATATTGTGATCACAGACATTCAAATGCCGGAAATGAGTGGGATTGCGCTTGCTGAAAAAGTGAGGCTGAACTGGCCGCAATGCAAGATTATCTTTTTGACGGCTCATGCTGAGTTTGACTATGCATATAAGGCAATTAAAAACAATGTGGTTGGCTACATACTGAAAACCGAGGAAGACGAATGTATTCTAGCAGAGGTGGACAAGGCCATTATGCTGCTTGACAAAGAGATGAAAAATTTCGAGCTTTTAGGACAGGTGCAGGATCAGCTCAAAAGCTCCATGTCGGTCATCAGAAAAGAAATTACCCTCAGTATTCTGAAGGAGGATTGCGATAATCCATTGGAGCTTTTTGAACAGCTTAAAAATATCGGCTCGGGGATTTTGGCTGAAAAGCCGTTCATCATGTTCACAGGCAGAATCGAAAATGGATTATCCGGATTTAATATCGTCGAAAGATTTCGGAAATTCAGTTCAGTAGAGAAAACTGTGGCAAAATACTTCGATGAGTATTTTTACTGTGATTCAGTGGAATATTCCTTTAATAAAATCGTTTGGCTCGTACAGCTGAAGAATGATAAATTCTCGAAGTCAGAGGAAAGCGCTGCCATTGCAGGACATGAGACCGTATTTGTGGCAGGCATGCTTGAAACGGTACAACAATCCTGCATGGATACTTGCGGCATCTGCATATCTTTTATCCTGCATGGTGCGCTGCTTGATGCCAGCCGGCTTCCTAAGAATTTTCAGTCCATGGATCTCCTGATGAATCTCCATGCGACAACTAGCGATGGGTTTATTATTACAGATACTGCTCCGGTAGCTTCGATAACGGACGAGGTGTTTTTCGAAGCCTCATACCCCGGAGAACAGGAGACGCGGAATATCTCGGAGAAGCTCAAAACCTGCCTCGAAAACAGCATGTATGCAGAATATATGGCAGAACTCGAAAAGATCACTTTGCGGTTTGAAAAATGTACAAGCTGGCACAGCAACGCTGCAATGGAAAGCTATTTTTCTGTAGCGGTCACCATAATGGCATTTATCAACCAGCGGAAGCTTATTGGGAAAATCGCTTTCAGAGGAGGGATAAATGGGCTTTTTCAGCCCCAATCGACCGGCTCGTGGCGCAATGCAGCGGAATATCTCCGGCACATTTCAGAAATTCTTTTTGAATTGCAAAGAGAGGACGACGGGCGTCTTTCAAATAACATTATCCACTTTCTGCGCCAATATATATGCGAACACATTGCAGAAGACATTTCCCTCGTCAGACTCTCGGAAGTATCGGGATACAATACCAAATATCTGTCCCGGCTTTTCAGGGAAAGCACCAGCGAAACACTAAATGACTTTATCTGCCGGCAAAAGATAAATAGAATCAAAGAACTGATGAACAATAAAAGCCTGAGCATCAGCGATGTTGCATCACAGGCAGGTTTTGAATACCGTACATATTTTAACCGATTTATTAGAAAAAACACCGGATTGTCTCCTCGGGAATTCAGAGAGCATCTGCTGCGAGGGTAGAATAAGTATTCAAAAGTAGAAATGGTATAATTGAAAGCCCATAATTGCTGTGTTAACATAAATAGCAGAGGCCTCTGAATTTATTTTAGAGAGGAATACAGAAAATGGAAAAAAATGTTACAAAGGCAGTTTCCATCGCTTTATGCGCAATAATGATTACAGCCCTTGCAGCCTGCAATTCAAATACGAAGGCGGCAAGTTCAGAAGCGGTAACAACCACATCCTCAAAAGCAGACGCATTCGGGAAGTACAATCCGGGCATTACACTTACCACCGTAAGAGATCTTGATTCAACCGTTGTATTCAACAAGGGAGTTGCGGGGCAGAGCTCTTTAACGGATAATGTATGGGCGACTGCCTATAAAGAACAACTTGGCGTAACTTTTGATTATTTATGGACACCAAACAGCGATGAGTATGACACAAAATGGAACACCGCGATTGCTTCCGGAGACATTCCCGATTGCGCCAGTGTCGATCCCACAATTTATAAAGAGCTTCTGGATGCCGGCCTTGTGGAAGATATGACAAGCTATTATAACGAATATGCATCCGAAACGTATAAGCAGGGAAATAAAGACGACAACGGCATTACATTAAGTTATATGACAACCGGCGGTAAGCTGCTTGGCTTGCCACTTCTGGGCACACAGCCGGATAACGTCAACCTTCTCTATATAAGAAAAGACTGGCTTAAAAAGGTCGGAATGTACGAACCCAAGACAATGGATGACCTGATCGCTGTTGCAACTGCTTTTAAAGAAGCAAAGCTAGGCGGTAAGGATACTTACGGTATTTGCATGGGGAAGGACATCTTGTCTGGACAAAATGATATTGCTGGATTTTTTAATGGCTTTGGCGCCAGTTATAATATTTGGATTAAAGACAGCAGTACTGGAAAACTAGTTTACAGTTCCATCCAGCCTCAAATTAAAACTGCTCTGCTAAAGCTCCAGGAAATGTATAAAAATGGGCTCATCATCCAGGACTTCGCTGTTAAGGATTCTGCAACGATTGGCCAGGATGTTGCTGCAGGCAAGGTCGGTATCGCATATGGCACTTTCTGGGGCGGTTCTGTTGGGGCCTCTATGCAAAAGGACAGCAGTGCCGAATGGGAAGTCATTACCCCGCCTACTTCAAATGGATCCACCTATGTCACACAGGCTTCGGCAACCCCCAGTGGATATATTTTTGTCAAAAAAGGCTGCAAGAACCCCGAAGCTGTTGTAAAAGTACTTAATCTCACGATGAAACTTATAGCAGATGATTATAATACATATGGATCAATTCCTGCAACATCGAGCAATGCCAATCCTGTAAACACTACTAAATATCGGTTTGCCTGTAATATCTTTTCTCCTTGGAAAAACTTGGGCAACTATAAAGCCATCGCCGCTGCGATTGATTCCGGAGACAGTTCAAAGCTTAATCCCGAGCAAGTGGTTATATTGCCTTATGTCAAGGCAGCAATGAGCGGGAAAGGTGATTCTACGGACAAAACCGTTAACCTGATATTCGGCAAGGAAAGTACTTATCAACTTATCAGCAAGTGGAAGGACAACAACCAGATACTGGT
>CAZJXH010000100.1:0-12332 GCA_964549475.1 uncultured Oscillospiraceae bacterium | reverse complement strand
GGTTTTTCGCGACGGTTCGGCTGTCATGTATGGGAGAACAGATGTGGAAAATTTCCAATCGCTGGAAGCCCCTTCCGATCACGGAGTTGAACTCCTGTATTTCTGGTACATAGAAGAGAAATTGACTGGCGTTATGGTCAATATTGCCTGTCCGTCACAGGTAGTTGAAATGGAAAAATTCATCTCGGCGGATTATTTCGGAGCAGCCAGGAGGAAGATAAAGGAGCGATTTTCCGAAAACGTGTTTGTCCTGCCACAGGTAAGCGCTGCCGGATATCAGTCTCCAAGGGATCTTATCCGAAGAAGGAAGAGCGAAAACAATATGTTTGATCTGTCGGGGGTGGAGGAGCTTGGAGACAGAGTCGCATACGCCGTTGAAAAAGAATATGAAAGTGCGCGCAAAAACATAAAAGACAGTATTGTGTTCAAGCATAAGGTGGAAAAAATCCCGGTTCCGATTCAAAAAGTGACACAGAGTGAAGTCGAATGGGCGCAGAAGAATCGGGAAGAGTATCTGAGAAGCAAAGAGAACACAGCAGAAACCAAAAGCAGAAATCTCTTTGATCTTTTAACCTATGACGGGATTCTAGAGCGGAATGAATTTCAACAGAAAGTATCCTGTTTTGAGATGGAGCTGCATGCCATCAGGCTGGGAGAATCAGCTATCGTCACCAATCCTTTCGAGCTGTTTATTGAATACGGTTCACAGATCAAAGCCAGGAGCAGAGCGAAACAGACGTTTGTTGTCCAGCTGGCGTGCGATTTCGGAGCCTATCTTCCCACGGCCAGGGCGGTATCGGGCGGTTCGTACGGCGCCGCCATCTTCACCGGCATAGTCGGACCCGAAGGCGGCAATCTGCTTGTAGAGCATTCCATAAATGCTGTCAACAGCCTGTGGGAGGACTCGCCGATATGACTTTGGCAATATCCGGCACAAACCACTTGCTGCCGCCAGACGTAAAGAATGAAACATGAAACGGTCATGAAAGGAAAATGGTTTATGAAACGTTTAAGATCTTTTGGTATTTTTATTATGATTATTGCGGTTCTTTTTATTTCAAACGGCTGCAATAAAACACCGTCTCCGTCTTCGTCTTCCTCGCAAAGCAGCGGTGTTTCGGCATCAGCTGTTTCCCCTTCAAGCGAAACAGAGAAGAATAGCAATGCACAGGGAATCAAGCTGGGATTCGGGAAAACAGACATCACGCCGAATCTGACCGTACAGCTCCGGGGTCAGTCATACGACCGTATTGCAAACAAGGTGCATGATAATCTCTATGCCACAGCGATGGCTTGGGAGTCCGCGTCCGGTGATACACAGGCCATCATTGTTTCGGTTGACAATATCGTGATCGACGGCAACGGGTTGATTGAAGAGGTGAGAAAATATGTGGAAGGGAAGCTTCCGGGATTGCAGAACACAAAAAATATTCTGCTGTTCTGCACCCATATACATACCGGGCCGTGGCTGTACGAGTGGGGGGACACCAAAAAGGTTGATACGACGGGAAGCGAATATTTCGAATTTCTAGCCCCTAAAATCGGCGATGCGGTGATTACAGCATGGAATGACAGGAAAGATGCCTCCGTCGGCTATATGGCCGGGAGTGTCGATGCCGGATGGTGCCGGATCGCAAGATACAAAGATGGTCATGATGAAATGTACGGGAATCCAAGAGATGGAAATTTCGTGGAATTCATCTCCGGCAGCAACCATAATTTAAAGCTTCTATATTGCTATCAGGGCGATGTTTTAAAAGGGGTTGTCATAAACGCGGGATTCCCGTTCCAAACCTGTGAAAAGGAGACCCAGGTCAGCGCCGATGTGACAGGCCGGATCAGGGAGCGGTTTCCCGACCTGTATGTTTTACCGATCATCAGCGCGGCTGGCGATCAGTCTCCTTATGATCTGACAAAAGGAAGCATCGATACACAAACGGGTTTTTCCGCCCAGACTGCGATTGGCGACAAGATTGCCAATGAAATCAACCGATATATCGAGGATGGAAGTGCAAAGAAGGCAATCAAGTCGCAGTTCATACAGGCGCATCGAATCCAGGATATCGCAGTTACGCGATCCCTGTCATACGGAGGCACGGATTTAACGATTGAACTGCATGCCCTCCGGCTTGGCGACGTGGTTTTAGTAAATAATCCTTTCGAGCTTTATGTAGATTACGGGTTTGAGATCAAAGCCAGAAGCATGGCGCCGGTGACACTGGTCGGGCAGTTGTCAAGCAATTATACCAATTATGCCGGGGAGTGTGTATATTTGCCCACAGCATATGCCGAGGAGGGAGAAGGCTACGGGGCGGAAGGCAGACAGGTCGGCTCGGCCGGCGGCATGCAGCTTGTCGAACAGACAGTGAAGCTTATTAATGAACTGTATGGTTCGAAAGTCAATACCCTGATCAATCAGACCGATGAAAATGTTGCTTTCAGTAAAAATTGGACATCGGCACGTGATTCAGGAGCTTATAAACAGGACAGGATGGTGACAGGAATAGCCGGAAGCTCCGTCGAATTCACCTTTAGCGGAACAGGCATCAAGTGGTATGATTCGGCGGACAAGGACAAAGGGATTGCAGAAGTGTACATGGATGGCGTACTGCAAGTGAGTGCTGATGAGTATAGTCCGATTCTTCTTTGTCAAAAGGAAATGTTCCGAGTGACCGGCCTTGCCAACGGGAAGCATACGATAAAAATCGTGTGCATCGGACAAAAAAACAAGAGCGCAGCCGATGGGAAAGTCGGCGTGGACTATTTTGTCGTAGAACAGCTCGGGGCAGCTTAGCTGGAAGCGCAGATAGCTCTGGAGAGGAGGAACAGCATCATGATATGAAAGGTCCCATGCGATTGGCTTCATGGATTTTATTAAATGGATGCCAGCAGAAAATGGCGGGTAGTAGAAGAAACACACAGAAGAGAGTTCCAGGAGGGATGCGCAAGCAAGGGGAGAATGTGTATCGGTTTATGTTTAGCTGCATACACTAAGCCTGGCTTTGAAAGGCATTTGACTACAGAAACTTTCAGAGGAGTAAAGAAAAAAAGGAGATAATGTTATGATGGTCAAATCAAGAAAACTAAAAAAACGGATTCTTGCGATTACATTGACAATTTGTATGATGGCGGCTATATGCCCGTTATCAGGGGTTGCAGCGGGTACGCCCACCAATCTTGCACTGGGGAAAGCGGCTTTGGCGTCCTCGGATATGGATCCCGCCCGTGCGAGTCAGCTGGTTGACGGAATATATCACGCAGATAGTGACCAGAATTTTTGGACGACTAAATTGAACGAGGATAAAAATGCTTGGTGGCAGGTTGATTTGGGGGATGTATACCTTCTATCGGAAACCAAGATACAATACAGAAGAGTTTTAATCGGGGAACCCGAAAGCGTCTATCGTTTTGTGCCGAAGGCTGTTACTCTCCAGGTAAGCGATAATGGCACCACATGGACGACCGTAGTCAGCAAATCAGGCAATGTGCCTGAGATCTATAGTAAAGTAGCGGTGACTTCACCGGATCTGTTCACCTATTCCCTGAATAATGCAAGCGGGCGTTATCTGCGGTTGCTGTTTGAACGCGGGACAAGCGATCTTGATGCAAATCATATTCAACTGGCTGAAGTCGAGGTGTATGGCGAAAAGCGGGCAAGCCTTGCGGCCGTATCGGCAAGCAGAACCTCGGTCACGGAAGCGACAGTAAAATTCAGTTCTGATAAAGCCGGAGCATATTTTTATCAAGTCGTGGAAGATGGTGCGGCGATACCGGAAATTGACACAACAGGCGCCGGCACAGCTTGTACGGCCGGAGAGACAACGATTAGCCTGACCGCATTGGGTGCGGGGGCGAAAGATATCTATATCAAGGTAAAGGATGGCGAAGGGAATGTGAGCAGTCCCTTGAAAATGGATATCCCCCTCTTTGCAAATTCCCCTGTTCTTACGGCTGGATCAGCAGCCAGAGCTTCAAACAAGGAAGCGACAGTAAAATTCAGTTCTGATAAAGCTGGAACGTATTTTTATAAAGTCGTGACGGACGGAGCAGCCATTCCGGAAATTGATACAACCGGTACGGGGACAGTCTGTGCGGCCGGTGAGACAACAATCAGTCTGACCGCATTGAGTGCGGGAGCGAAAGATATTTACATCAAGGTAAAGGATGCCGGGGGAAATGCGAGCAGTGCGCTGAAGATGGACATTCCATTTTTTGCGACTCTTCTGTCCCGGGGAAAAACAGCTTCCGCGTCTTCGGAATTTGATAATAACCGTACAGCAGGCAGAGTAGTAGATGGAGTTTATCTTGCTGACACCGACCAGAATTTTTGGAGTACAACAGAAAATACAGATGTTGGCTCCTGGTGGAAAGTTGATTTAGGGGGAGTCAAGGATATATCAGACGTTAAAATTCAATTCAGAAGAGTTGGCATTAATGAAACCACTGCCAGATACCGTTTTGTACCGAAGACCGTGACTTTGCAGGTAAGCAACGATGGCAGTTCATGGACAACCGTAATTGGCAAGTCGGCCAATGTGCCTGCAATCTACAAAGATCTTCCCAAAACGACTCCGGATTTGTTCAGCTATACCCTGAATACGAGCGGGCGATATCTGCGGCTGCTGTTTGAGGACGGTACGAGCGATCTTGATGCGAAACATATCCAATTAGCTGAAGTCGATGTATATGGCTCTGTTATTGGCAGCAGCCTCAATCCGCAAACAGGCGATAACAGCAGTTTGTGGCTGTGGACGAGCCTACTGGGCTCCGCACTGCTGCTGGCAGCGGCGTTTACGGCAAGGCGGTTTACCAAACGGAAAAAGATCGCCGCAAGATTTCCTTTAGTGTAGACTGGATGATCCTGCCACGCATATTTAATTTTTACAAGGTGCTGTATAAAAACAGCACCTTGTACTGTCTTTACTGATTCTGTTTAGAAAGGGGTGAAGTCCTTGCTCGATTTGCTTATAAGAAATGGAAAGGTTGTAGACGGTACAGGGGATCCGGGGTTTTTGGCAGACATCGGCGTTAAAGATGGGAAAATTGCAAAGATCGGCGATCTTGACACCCTGGATGCCGGGCAAGTGATCGATGCGGGGGGACAGGTTGTCTGCCCCGGATTTATTGACATACACACACACAATGATATTATGCTGACCTATGATACGGTGTGCCAGTCAAAGCTTCTGCAGGGAGTCACAACACAGGTTATGGGGAATTGTGGATTTTCTGCGGCGCCACTTTGTGATGCCACAGCATATATGTTTCACTCTTATGCGGAGCCATCCCTTGGGAAATGGCCCAAAGAATCGTCATGGCATACATTTAAAGAATATCTGGAATACCTTGAAAAGCTTCCTTTTGCCGGACATGCAGGTTCTCTTGTCGGCAGCGGCACTGTCCGTATGGCAGTCAAGGGGTTTGAACGTACACAGATGACTCGAAAAGAGATGGACAGAGCGAAAGACTATATCTCGGACGCGCTCGATAGCGGCGCGCTGGGGTACAGCATGGGGCTGACGTACTCGCCGGATAATTATTATACGACAGAAGAATTAACAGAAATCTGCAACCTGCTCGCGAAACGCGGCGCTGTCACGTCTGTACATCTGCGCGGGGAAGGCGACAGCCTTTTGTGTTCAATCGATGAGATGATCACAATTGCACGCCATTCGGGCGCTGCCATTAATATCAGTCATTTAAAGGCGGCGGGTAGAAACAACTGGAACAGTAAAATCTTTGAGGCTATCGATAAAATCGACAAGGCGCGAATGGAAGGGCTGGACATCACGTGTGATGTATACCCGTATACAGCGTGCTTCTCGCAATTTCCGTACCTGATGCCGCCGTGGGCTTTGGAAGGCGGAATTGATGCCGCTTTAGTGCGTGTAAGAGAATCAGCAACACGGAACCGGATTCGCGCAGAAATGGAAAGCCGGCAGGAGGGATGGGACTCAACAATTTATTCGACAGGGTGGGAAAATGTTGTGATTGCCTCTACCATAAATCCTGCACACCAAAAGTTCGAAGGACTGACTGTGGCAGAAATTGCGCAAATGCGTGGCCAGCAGGCGACGGAGTGTGGACTGGATCTATTTGCGGAGAATGATGGTAAAGTAGGGTTCATTTTTTTCTATATCGCAGAAGACGATATCAAAACGATTCTGAGGTGGGACAACGCGTTTGTGGCGTCGGATTCCACCTATGTAAACGATGGTATCTGCCATCCACGGATGTATGGCACCAATGTACGGATTCTGCGAAAGTATGTCCGAGAAGAGAACGTGCTTACTTTGGAACAGGCTGTACAGAAAATGACATCCTTTCCGGCATCGCGTTTTTCTCTTTTAGGCAAAGGCTTTTTATTGCCAGGATATGATGCGGATCTGGTAGTGTTTGATCCTGAAACGGTATGGGATAAAGCGACCTATGATAATCCGAAAACACATCCGGCCGGCATTTCACATATCGTGGTGGGAGGACAGGAAACGGTGCGAGATGGGAAATATCTTGGCGTGCGAAATGGAAGCGTATTAAAGCGTAAATGAATTCATAAACATGGCGTTTACATTGTTTCTTATTGTTTCTTGTTTTTTCGATAATACGATGCCGGTACACCATCAAGATTTTTAAATGCCCTGCTGAACGCGTTAATGCTGCTATAACCAAAAAGTTCAGCAATTTGTGTTAAACTGCGATCCGTATATTGAATCATTTCCTTCACTTTTTGTCCCCGTATGATCTGGTGATACTGTATTGGAGAATAGGAGAAGGTCTGTTTGAAAAGTCGGACTAAATAATATTTGCTAATATTAAACTCACTGGCTAATTCATCCAGTGTCACTTCTCGATAAAAATAGTTGTCCAGATAGTTTTTCACTTCTTTAAGCTGCTCAAATATGGAAAAAACCTCCGGATTACTGTCCCAGTAAAGTTCGCGGAGCAGATAGGTCCAAAGTCTTAAAAACAATCCTTTTACATTGGTTTCATAAAAGGGAAGCTTTGCTTGATACTCTTCAATAACATCAAATAAAAGTCTCTCAAAGTTTTCTGTCTTATGCAGCCTGATTTTGGATGGCAGATGAATGTCGAACAGATTGAAGTCGTCATCCCGTATCATTTTCAATTCGCTCTCTATCATTTTATCCCTGCTCTTGAAAGAAATCTTCACATCCGGACTGTCCTCCTGATAAAAAAGGTCGAAATGAATATGCGGCTGCCGGACAGAGATGTTTCCAACCCCCCTGATTGAATGTCTCTGACCCGGCCTGAATAGGAAGATGTCCCCCGGTTCCCCTTGATAGCTCTCATCCTCCACGGTTACAAGCAATTTGCCCTCTTTCAGAAATAGAATTTCATAATCAAAAATAATCCTCTCGGATATATACCAAGGCAGGTTGATGATCTGATCCCTGGCGTGGCGAATATAGGGAGACAGCTTGTTTCTATCTTTATCTTTTCCTTTATTATTATCCATCACAAAAATCTCCAATCCATTTTAATAAAATCGAAATACAGCACTCAAACGGATAAACACAAACCGATTGTTCTCTTGATAAACATTTTATAGGATTCTCATGAGAAAAGCAATAATTGTTAAAAAGATCACTTGAAATGATAGAGACAGATAGATGAAACAATACTATACTCTACTTGTATTTACACATGTCAGGATATCTCATCAATCAGGACATGCCATATAGTATGAAGTATGAATTAATAATAAAATGGAGGAGAAATTATGTTTAATGGATTAGGGATGAATATGGGCAATCTGTCCCGCCTTTCTAATGCAAAAACCCGTTCGATCAGTCCGGAAAATTTTACCGGGGAGAAATCAAAAGGGGGTATGTCCATTGACGGTCCTGCTAAAGACTGTGCACAAGGCCTTGGCCAAGGGTGGAAAATCTCGCCGTTTGTTAACATAGAGGCAGGGCAGACCTTTACGCTTGCCGATATCGAGGGACCGGGCGCAATTCAGCAAATATGGATGACGCTCAAGGGCAATTGGAGATTTTGCATCCTGCGTATTTATTGGGATGATCAGGAGCATCCCTCGGTAGAATGCCCTACGGGAGATTTTTTTGCTTCAGGATGGGGATCCTATACCCAGCTTTCTTCTTTGGCAGTCTGCGTGAATCCGGGAAGCGCCTTTAATTGTTATTGGGAAATGCCATTCAGAAAAAGATGCAGGATTACCATGACAAATATAGCCGATGAAAAAATAGTTTTGTTCTACCAGATAAATTATGCTTTATCTGAAATTCCGGATGACTGCGCCTATTTTCATGCAAGCTTCCGCAGAATCAACCCACTGCCCTATAAAGAAGTATATACCATCCTCGATAACGTGAAGGGACACGGACACTATGTAGGAACCTACATGGCTTGGGGCGTGAACAATAATGGCTGGTGGGGCGAAGGAGAAATCAAATTTTATCTGGATGGTGACAAGACCTTCCCGACTATTTGCGGAACAGGCACGGAGGACTATTTCTGCGGTTCATACGATTTCGAGGATCCTGTCACACACGACCGCTATGTACCATTCTGTACCCCGTACGCTGGACTGAACCAGGTCATTCTCCCGGATACTTTGTATAAAAGTCAGTTCCGGTTTGGAATGTACCGCTGGCATATAATGGATCCCATTCGGTTTGAAGAAGAGATCAAGGTGACCATACAGGCATTGGGATGGCGTAACGGCAGGAAGTATCTGCCGCTGCAGGATGATATCGCATCTGTAGCTTACTGGTATCAGACGCTGCCATCCGAAAAACTTCCGGAGCTTCCGGACCGATATTATCTGGAAGTGATCTAGGGCTTTTTCAAAACGTGAAAATCAGTGTGCCATAATCCTGCTTCCTGATATTTATAATTAAAGGGATTGATAATCAATCATTCGATAAGATATTGACCTGGACCAAAGCGAAAAAGAACATCCAACAGGGTGTTCTTTTTCGCTTTGGTCCTTCCTATTGGCTTTAGCCTGTCAAGGTCGTAAAGCAAGCGAAGTCAAGTCCACCCAGGGCAATCGCTTGCGAAAAGATATGGATTGCAACATGGGGACGGTTCTTGTGTTGCATAAACGAAATAAAATGCAACACAAGAACCGTCCCCATGTTGCACTGATTTCTTCTTACCTTCACTTTTCTTACACTAGCGGGAAAGTAATAATAAAAATTTGCAAATTTCGAATAAACGTTTGTAAATAAACAGTGGAAAGTGTAGAATTCAGGCTGGCAGCTGATTGCTGTCACAACTCAGAACTATTAATATGCAAAACTATTATCGAATGGGGAAAAATTTTGATAATCGACTTTAATGAAGTAATGAAACAATTATTTATCATGACCTTTTTGATAGGCATCGGATATGTAGTAAAAAAGGTCGGGGTACTCGATTCAAATGGGGATAAGACGATTTCCGGACTGGTTGTGAAAGTGACATCCCCTTTCTTGATTTTATACAGCATGTCGACGGTCAATGGCGAAAATGTATTCAAAAACGGAATAACCATGCTGCTATTCGCTGTGGGCTCTATTTCACTGGCCTATGCTTTGAGCCGCCTGATCTTATGTATCAAGGGGTTATCTGTGGAAGAAAAGGTGATCAGCAGGCTGTCCATTCTATTCGGTAATGCTGCATTTCTGGGCTTTCCGCTCTGTTATGGGCTTTTTGGAGAAACCGGCTTGTTTTATGCTTCGATTTACTCTGCAGTGCAGGATGTATTTTTTTGGACAATGGGGGTAGGGATTGTTTCCAGAGAGAAAAATAAAATCTCCCGTCTGTTCAATATCAACCTGATTGCGATCCTTGCCGGGACTATCCTGCTGATGACGGGGATCCGGCTTCCGGATTTCATTAAAGATTCGCTGATGGTCATCGGTAAAACGACGATTCCCTTGGCGCTGATCATCGTAGGATCGGGATTTTATGCCGTGAAACTGACTTTGAAAGAACTGAAAATCATTCTGATGCCCGTGATCCTTAAGCTTGTTCTGATTCCACTCATCGCTGTACTGGCTTTATCTTTGCTTAATACCGAGAGCATTGTGAAATATATCCTTCTCATCGAACTGTCGATGCCGTGCGCAGCATCAATTGTAGCGCTGTGCACAAATTATGGGAGGGATTATAAATTCGCTTCACAGACAGTGATGATTTCAACATTGATCAGCCTGATAAGCATTCCATTATGGTTATTTATTTTCAAAATAACAAGCTTTAGTTAATATCCTGCGAAGTGTTGACTTGACTTGAATTCGGTCATATACTAACATTGAAATTGTACTTGAACAAAAAATATTAGTTGCACTTTCAGACATTTGATGTCGCCGGAAAAGAAAAATCTCAATTATTGGCTTAGTAAATTATCCGAAAAAGTGTTGACTTTCCGTATGAGTATATAAAACAATGGCATTGTTTAGATGGAGGTGATTCCTATGTCTTTTAATTATCTTAATAAAGAAGAGAATGAATTAGTATTACTATACAAAATCGAAGATAATAAAAACGGCAACCTTCCGATGTTTATTCGCCGTTATGAAGCAAATGCTGTAACCACAATGCTGCACATGCATGAGTGCATGCAGATCAATTATATTTCCAAGGGCAAGGGAAGACATCTGATCAATAACCATGAATTTGACATTATTAAAGGGGATATATTCGTGATCCCTCCTTATGTGCCTCACCGCATAATCGCTATCCCGGGTTGTGACATGGAGATATTCGAACTCGAATTTGTACCTGATTTTATTAACCAGAACTTTATCAACATAGAAAGTGCGATACCGTTTTTGGATTTTGCATATATTGAACCTTTTCTGGTAAGTGAAAACAAGGTCAAGCCTCGCCTGAACCTTATTGGTACAAGGCAGGTCGAGACAGAAGAAATCCTGAATGAAATCCTTAGAGAAAACAATGAAAGGACGCCAGGATTCTTACTGCTCATAAAGTCGCTGCTTCTTAAACTGCTTGTGATTGTTGGAAGAGAGTTCACGGAAGACCTCGAAAACGGACAAGTCACGTCGCGTTCGATTTTCGATAAAAACAGGGATGCGATTGTAGGCGCTGCCAAATATATAGATGAACATTACGCCGAGGAACTTAGCATAGAGGAAGTGGCGCATCTTTTCGCCATTTCGCAGTCTTATTTCAGTTATCTTTTCAAAAACATTACTTCAAAAACATTTACCCAGTATCTAAATGATTTGCGCATTTCAAAAGCGATGGAATTTCTGATCAATACAGATAAAAGAGTATCGGATATTTGTTATGAAGTAGGCTTTAACAATATCAACCATTTTAACAGGGTATTCAAACAACAGATTGGCATACCGCCGGTTGTCTACCGAAACAGGTTAGGCCAGTCCAGTACCCCGTAGACTCATATTGCCAGAGATCAACAGGATAGATTAAAATAGAGACATTCGATGTTTTTGGGAAAATTTAAGCTCAACTTTATCCTGAAGGCCGACAACATCCCTATTTTAGTCTGTTTTTTTATTTTCTATTCAACCTGCCGAATTTGCGAAATGAATATTATAGAGTGCAATGTGTATAACTTACCAACATAATTGTAGAGGAGAAGTGTTAAAAATGCACGATTTAGTGAAATACATCAAGCTATTAATAGAATCTGCAAAGAAAGAAAATTGGGCAATGTGTATACTAAAATCAATTAATAAAAGAAAAGGTAGTGATAATTAAACGATGAAAACACCGGAAAGAAAAACAGACCTTGAAAATTAAAAATCAGATAGAAGAACGAAGAGAACACAAACTTTAAATTGTGCAGTGAAGGAGGTATTAAAAATGAATAAATTATACAATGCATATGATAATATGCTTGAGGTTCTTGAAAAGGCTGCAAAAATGCTTGGCCTTGAAGAAAACGATTATGTTATGATAAAGTATCCCGAAAGGGAACTGAAAGTTTCTATACCGGTTGAGATGGATGATGGTTCAGTAAAAGTGTTTGAAGGATATCGTGTGCAGCATTCAAGCTCAAGGGGACCCTGCAAGGGGGGAGTAAGATTCCACCAAAATGTAGATATAAATGAGGTTAAGGCGCTTGCCGCCTGGATGTCATTCAAATGCGCCGTGGTGAACATACCGTATGGCGGAGCAAAAGGAGCGGTAAAGGTCAATCCCAAAGAACTTTCAAAGAGGGAGCTTGAGAGACTTACCAGAAGATACACCGCGATGATTTTGCCGCTGATTGGACCTGAAAGGGATATTCCGGCACCGGATGTGAATACAACTGCTGAAGTAATGGGCTGGATAATGGATACATACAGTAAGTTTAAAGGGTATACAGTATCCGG
>CAZJXH010000099.1:8545-12367 GCA_964549475.1 uncultured Oscillospiraceae bacterium | reverse complement strand
ATCGTATCAAAAATTAAAGAACAGACAAAAACGAATATTGTATGGGATGCCATTCCTGAATCCAATTATACGGAGATAATGAATACCAGGCTGGCCGCAGGCATCAATCTTCCGGATATCATGTTCACTGGATATTCGAAATCACTGAAGCCAGCTCAAAATGGATTGTATATCGAATTGAATCAGTTGATTGATGACAATGCGCCAAACTTGAAAAACATTCTGGATGTTGAATTCCCAATGATTAAAAAACTGAATGTCAATGTGGATGGGAAGCTTTACTGGGTTCCAGGCATCACACAAACCCGCTATCAAGGCAAGCCGATCTCTTCGACAAGATCCGTCAGCATTCGCAAGGACTGGCTGGATCAGTGCGGTATTACAAAAATACCGGAGACCACAACGGAATTCTACGAGGCTTTAACGGCTTTCCAGAAGAACGACTGCAATGGAAACGGGAAAGCAGATGAAGTGCTGGTCTCCTGGTTCGGATTTCAAGATGCCATGCTTGCCTGGTTTGATATCCCGCAAGGAAGTATCACAATCAATAAAAATGGAGAACCGGTCTATATCTGGGCTCACAAGAATGCCTACGAGTATGTGAAATATATGCGGAAGCTCTATTCAGAAAAATTAATGGACCAGCAGATATTCAACCGCGTAGGAGAGAACATCATTCCCCGGGTGCAGGCGAATACCGCAGCCGCAATTGATTATTATTCCGATGCGTCCACTTTCAACAGCCAAACAAGTGTTAAGGATGCAGAATATGTGACAATGAATCCGCTAAAGACCGATATCGGAACATCTGGTTCCTTCATGCTCACAACCATAGGATTGACCGATGCGAACTGGGCGATAACAAAAGATTGTAAAAATCCGATTGCCGCAATTAAATTTCTGGACTGGTTCTACTCGAAAGACGCCAGAAACATGGTGGTCTGGGGAATCGAGGGGGTCCATTGCGATAAGACAGAAACCGGTTTCAAAGTGAATACAGATTTTCTTGGCAGGACTCAAAACAACAACAACGTCAACATCAATGATGTTTTCGACTGGGTTCCCTGTCTGCCATTCTGCCGTGTCGACAATTGGGAAGACAGCGTACTGGCAACAGCTTCCGACGATAAAGCAAGGAAAAGGGCGGATGCGTCTTTGAAATTAGCCTTGTGGGAGAATCCAGTCATTGCCATTACTGAAGTTGCATTGCCAACCGAAGAAGAAGAAAAGATCGCAACCCAGTATGCAAATGAAATGGGGACTTATGCCATCGAGACCATCACAACTTTTATCAATGGACGAAAAGAGCTGACAGAAGCCGCATGGCAGGAATTCCAGACAAGACTGTTCCATGACTTTCATCTTCAGGAAAGACTGGATATATTCAAGGCTCAGTTTGACAGGGCTCAGAAATAGAAGCTGGTCTGTCCTGTGCTGATTGCTTTATAGTTGAAAGGATTATGGTTGAAAGAAAATGAAAAATAGAAAATTCAAAGTTATTCCATATGGATTCTTATCGCTGCTGCTCTTGTTATCGGCTTGTCAAAGCAAAGGGTCGGTCAGCACATCAAACGATGGAAATAATGCAGCTTCAGCGTATTCTGATGCCGGAAGCTCCTCTCTTTCGTCAAAACGAATGCCGCCTGTTACAAGACTTGATCCGCGAAAAGCGTCCGGAACGGCCTACTATATCAGCAGTACAGTCGGAAGTGACGCGAATACCGGACTGACAGAGGACAGCCCATGGAAAACAACCGATAAGCTGTCTTCCGTGCAGATAAAAGCCGGGGATAAGATTTACTTCAAGAAAGAGGATCCATTCACCGCAGAATTCATCATGAACATCAGCGGAAGAAATGACAACCCCATTGTGATTTCGTCTTATGGAAGCGGGAATAAACCGGTTTTCAGCGGGGACGGCCTTACCCTGCGAAATGCATCCGGCATTATAATCAATGGATTGGATTTTTCAAAATGCAGCAAGGGAATCTGGATTGATGCGGTGGAAAAGGTTGAAAATGCCATAACAATTACAGATTGCGATTTCCATGACGGGATTCCAGGGGAAACGGGCCTGTTGAAAGACGGTAAAGTCACTTTCCCCTCAGGATACGGATTTTCAGGCAGTGGGATTGTCCTATCTTCTTTGAAAGAAAACGGGATCCAGAATATTGTAATCGAAAACTGCAATTTTTATAACCTGTCAGTCGGATTGGCCGCACTGCCTATTGAGAATAAAATTTATACTCCTGCAGCAGGGTTGAATCACACAATCAACGGGATGGAAATTAAAAACTGCGAATTTAATAAAAATACCGGGGAAGCATCGATTCTTGTCACTCGGGCGCAGAATGTCGCTATTTACGATGACAGGATCAAGGAAAGCGGATATTCGGGCCAAAGCCCCATGGATACAGTTGGTTTGCGAATTGCCGCTTGCAAGAACGTCATCATTGACAATACCGGAATTTCCTCGACATATGCGTATGCGGATGCTGCAACCGGTTCAGGCGTCTTGCTGGAAGGCATAAACGAAGATATCCTGTTTACTAAATGCATCGTCGAAAGCAATATCGGCGCCGGATTCTTTGTGGACAGCAGTGGGGTCTTTGCGAATGGAAATACATCCGTATCGTTCGAAAATTGTGATTTCAAGGACAACAACACTGGAATGAAAAACGGAAATGCAGCTGTATTTGCGGAAGCCGGCAATACGGTCTCTATCAGCGGCGGTAATATTTTTCTTCACAACAACGCACAGAGCTATAAAGAAAATATCCAAATGGATTCCTTTGTGAATGTACGCAATGCTTCAGGGAAAGCGTTACAGGGAACTGTTCCGAAAGATGCGGTTATTACCACAGTGAAAGTCGGTGTTGCAAAAGCGAAGATCACACCGGAGGAACGGACTTTTCTCTGGGGGTATACAAATCCCGGAGACAATTTGAGCGAACGGTCTTTCTGCAACCCTCAGACGGATATCAAGGATGATACCTGGATCAAGGTGATGGTATTTGAAGACAGTGCGACAAAGGAACGCATTATTTTTGTGATCGGAGACATGTGCTTGCTGACAGAAGGAGAGCATGTGCCCGCGGGTACATTCGCCCGCTGGGCGAAAACCGGCGGTATCAGCACGGAACGTCTCTTTGTCTCTGCAACGCATGACCATCAGGGAACCGGCACCCTGCTGGAAAAATATATTGCCAGAGTGGACACGGCAATCACTGAAGCAATATCCAATTTGCAGCTCGTGAAGATGGGCGTGGCGTCGACTGAAACGGATCTTGCCATAAGCAGACGTCCGAATCTTGCGATCAATGAGAAACTTGCATTTGACAACAGCCTTTTACTTGTTAAATTTACCAGCGTGGAGACTGGCAAGCCGGTTACATACATCACAAATGTTGCCATTCATAATACATCCATTGGCAATGGAAATCTTGAAAACATGAAATACAACACATCAGAATTGACAGGGAATGCGATGTCATACCTCGAAAAACAGATCGGCAATAATTTTATTTCGGTTTTTATCAATGGGGCACACGGGGATGCAGGGCCGAATGTGTATGGCGAGTATTCGACAGATTATAAGTCCATGGTTAAAAGAGCAACAGAATTCGGACAAGAGATCGGAAAAATTCTGAACAATACCCCAACTAAACCGGTTGTAGGTATCACAGCGACTGTTGAAAAAACAAAAGTCCCGTACCGTCCAGCGGAAATCATTGATTTCGTCAGTGCAAGTGTCGGCGACCTCGCATTTTTCGGGGTGAGCGGGGAGATCTTTTCTGGGATCGGTGCTTCCATCAAATCACA
>CAZJXH010000099.1:0-8535 GCA_964549475.1 uncultured Oscillospiraceae bacterium | reverse complement strand
AATCCCCTTATAAATATACAATAACAACTGCGAATACCAATGCATTTTATTCCTATATGCCCACCTATGCGGCGATGCATGACGGGAAAGGCGGATATGGAGTGACTTCAGCCAATAATTACAGAGATGATGTGGAATCCTTTGTAACGCAAGGCGCTCTGCGTGTTCTATCCAAAATATCCGGACTGGCATTCAGCAAACTCGAAATCGCTTCGGTCATGGGTGCTGCCAAGACACAGTCCACGTCGCCGCTGGCGTTCGACAACAACAGCGATACTGCGTGGGAGACAACCACCATCGACGATGGCTGGATGCAGTGTGATCTGGGATCCTGTAAAAAAATCAAGAATGTCGCGCTGAATTTCGGAAATAACAGCCGGCTGGAAGCAGCAAGAGATTATGATATCCTTGTTAGTGATACGAAAGATTTCAATCGTTATCGTATTTACGCTTCTGTAAAAAAGAATACAGCATGCCAGCAAAATAATCGAAACGATGGAGTCTCCGGGCGTTATGTCCGGTTTGTCCTGAGAGCAAAGAGCACAGCGGCAAGTACAACGAAAATATATGAAATGAGTGTATATGGCGAATGAGCCGAAAACAATTATTCGAATCCACGGATTCTAATAATAAATGCTAAAATCCCGTAAAATATGACGAAAACCGCATGCTAGAGCGGTTTTTGCCATATTCACGAACCCCGCTTGCAGTAGAACGGATTGATTATTTTCCGACTCGGCTTAAGCTGGATTATTTCTTTGCTTTCTTTGCGATGCCAACAAGCTCATCCCTTGTAAGCTTCGCGAAATCATTTGTGATTTCTGAAATGAATCCAGTCTGGTCAGCACTCTTGTAGAGGCTCAGAATTTTCAATGATAATATCCCGTATTTTGCTAAAATTGTTTTCTTTTGAGTATTGCTGATTTCTTTATTATTAATTATTATGGGGACCGACAGGGCAGCTTCTTTCTCAAAAGTGTGCCACTTTTGAGAAAATTTGTCCGCTTCATCCCAGGAATAGCCCGTGAAAGCTTTTAAATCTGTTTTGCTGATCTCCTCGATTGCGATCGCAAGGATATATCTTTGAAAGCTGTCGTATTTATCATGATTGCTTTGCAGTTGTACCAGCTTTGGAATCGCATCCATCCCTAATGAAACAATCTTCTTATACTCTTCACTGAGCTTAGTAGAATCATAAGGGTTTGAACTAAAGCCAAGCGGGATTCCATTCACTGTATATTTCCCATCCCCATTTACGCTTTTTAATGTTATTGAATAAATATCTGCCATGGTCAAGTCTACCTGTACTTCAACCTGCGCTTCTATCTGGGCTTTTACTTCGGATGGATTCGAAAAGGCTAAAGTGCTTGCGGGTGTGGCAAATGCAAGAAACACCATTATTGTCGACAATAACACAACAATTTTTTTACAAGGAATTTTCATGAATAATACCTCCATCCTTCAACTGGCTGCAATTAACGGACTATTGCGATAGTACAATATTATACTATCACGATAGTCTGAGATTGTCAATCCTTGCAGAATGGCGGCAGGGCAATCGCTTACGAAAAGAAATGGATTAGCGCAACATGGGCGCAATATGGGCGCAATATGGGGACGGTTCTTATATTGCATAAACGAAGTAAAATAAAGTGAAATATAAGAACCGTCCCCATGTTGCGCCATCGATTCACAGCATTTTGGCCTGACCATATGCCAGTCATTCACAATTTGCACTATAAACGATAAGAGAACCTGATAACATTCCAAGAGTGGGCAGACAATAAGATTTCGACTGGTATATTATCCTGCTTTTCTACTTTTTTATATGCTGGCTTAACGAAATCGGAATTTTCAAAAGTATTTACCGCATCCAGGGCTTTACTCATTTCAATATGCTCTATTGGTGTTATGTGACCGAAGGAAGTAAAATCCACGCTTAAAGCAATATCATCACGATTGATATTCAATGCAAAAATACTGATTTCGTTTGTTGCCTCATTAAATGTGCAGGCGGTATATAGCGATGAAACCTCACCATAATCGTGTGTTTCAATTTTCGGAGCATCCGTTATGGTTTTTAGAACACTGCCACGTCCATAAAGCGACGCATGGAGAAACGGATAAAAAATAGTTTGTCGAATGGCTCTGCCGCCATTTTCTGTGAGGATAGGGGCTATTACATTAACAAGCTGGGCAAGACATGCAATTTTAACACGATCCGCATGGTTTAGAAGAACACAAATCAGACCGCAAAATGCCAGAGCATCGCAAAAAGAATATCGATCCTCAAGAAGCGACGGAGCTGTTATCCATTCTTTAGAGCTTTCGGTTTCATGATACCATATATTCCATTCATCAAAAGATATCATCATTTCCTTTTTACTTCGTTTTACTGATTTTACGTAATCCATTGTAGATATAACTTGATTAATAATATTATCCATTCTAATAAATGAAGCGAAGTAACTGGTTTGATCTCCTGATGGCGAAAAATAGCTATGCATCGATAAATAATCAACGTTATCATACAGGTGCTCAAGGACAATCCTGTCCCATTCCGGAAATGTCGGCAAACTCTGCAGGGAGCTTCCACAGGCGATAAGATGGATTGAAGGGTCTACCAGCCTCATCATTTTTGCAGCTTCCGCCGCTTTCCGGCCATATTCATTTGCTTTCAGGTGACCTATTTGCCAAGGCCCGTCCATCTCATTGCCTAAACACCAATATCGAATATCATGTGGATTTTCATGCCCGTTTTCCCCCCTCAAATCGCTTAGATAAGTGCCGGACGGATGATTGCAGTATTCCACCAGATCAGCCGCATCCTGAGGGGTTCCGGTTCCCAGATTTACAGCTGCCATAATACCGGTACCTGCGATAGAGGACCAATCAACAAATTCATCAATGCCAAACGCATTGGTTTCAATGGAATGCCATGCAAGGTCAAGCCTTTTGGGCCGCATGTCCTTCGGTCCGATTCCGTCAGCCCAGCGGTAGCCTGAAACAAAATTTCCGCCAGGATACCGGATAAGCGAAATGTTCAATTCACGAACCAAATCGATAACGTCCTTTCGAAACCCGAATTCATCCGCTTCCGGGTGCCCTGGTTCATATATTCCACTATAAACAGCACGTCCCAAATGCTCGATGAATGAACTGAAAAGTTTGTCATCCACATTCCCGATCTGGTAATCCTTATCAATTTTCAGCCTTGCTTTTTTCACGCCGTATACCTCCAAGAAATTTATTTGGGGTAATTATATAGCAAGGCAATTCCATTATCAGACAATTATCTCCAGTTATTTTATAAAATGGAAGAAATTGTGATATGAATCTTTTATTAAAGGTGCGAAAATATTACATTCTGTCTTACCTTATTATTTTTTATTTCATTTGTACGAAAACATTAGGTTTTATCAGAAAATATACGATAATTTTATACATTTAATCGAACGGAATGTGCTTTAGCCTTTGAATCTTGTGAATATGAAAGGATTTACATTTTTGTTGATTTGTAATTACTCTATATGCTATTGACATATCTAATAAATATTTTAAATAAACGTCTCCTATTTCTGCCTGATATACAGAAAAGCTTTAATATTAATCTGCAATATCTTACAAACACGTTCTATATGTCAGGATAGTTGACATCATGTGTTTTATCTATGTTAAGTTATGATAAAGGTTGACTCAAAAACGGACTAGTATATCAAAGGAGGTGCATTTTTATTACTGAAAGAACCAGCTTTTATGACATGTCGCTTCAGACGGAACGTTATTGTTCAAGAGTGGATGGATACTATGCAAAAAAATGGGATTCACATGACATGCCAATGCATAATCATGGACGGATAGAAATGATGTATGTGGTGACAGGCCTCTGTTACATTTATGTGGCAACCAATTTTCCTCCGGATAATAATCAAAATTTAATGGTTGAAGAGCTTAAGCTTCGCGAAGGAGAATTTGTATTTCTTGACTCCGGGGTCGGACACCGCCTGGTAATCGAGAAAGAAAATCCGTGTTACTTGCTGAATATTGAATTCACCCTGAATAAGGCAAGCCCGGCTTTATCCAGCAGCACCATCAAAGATCTGTACGAGTCATCGGAAAATATGCGTAAATTTACAAAAAAAGAATTGCCCTATATCGTTTTCGAGGATGACAGCAACGACATTTATACTACCCTTCGGATGATCCTGGACGAATTGCCAAGCAAACAAGAAAACATGGAAAAAGATTTTGTCGTTAACTCGTTAATGAATCTTCTATTTATAAAGATGGCAAGAATCTCGCTTTCCGGTGGCGATAAAATCTCCGGCGTGCTTTATGTAAGAAAAGCAATCAAATATATCCATAAAATGTTCGATAACGAAATATCCATCGATGATATTGGAAAACATGTTGGAGTTCATTCCGCTTATCTGCAGCGTATTTTCAAAGCTAAAACAGGGATGTCACTTTTAGAATATATAACAGGACTACGAATGGAAAAAGCGAGGATGCTTCTTGAAAACACCGCCTTACCAGTTGTCGATGTTGCGATTACAGTTGGCTTCAACAGCCGCCAGCATTTTGCGCACACCTTTAAAAAAAGCTTTGGGGTAAGCGCTCGCGAATATAGAAAAAATA
Source organism: uncultured Oscillospiraceae bacterium (assembly GCA_964549475.1). Classification (GTDB taxonomy): domain Bacteria; phylum Bacillota; class Clostridia; order Saccharofermentanales; family UBA5734; genus JBBQKF01. The sequence goes on along the minus strand of CAZJXH010000099.1, from coordinate 3,897 downwards.
AAAGCAGCCGAAGCAAAAGCAACCTGTGGTTTGGATTCAACGGGGACTATGATTACAGCAATATGGCAATATTGCCTGAAATCATCAAAAGTAAATGTATCCAGCGTGACACGAGTGCCCTGTAACGAGTTAGGATGGCGTTCCTGATATTTAGATGCCGCTTATGGAAAAAGTCCAGCGGCAAAAGGAGTTTTACAATGAAATCGAGATTAATCTGTGTTTTACTATTGCTGTCAGTACTTGGTCTTTTAGGATGCAATAAAGACCAATCCTTAAGTTCCTCGGAAAATTCTCAAACGTTGGCGCTAGATTCCAGTCAGACAGACACAAGCAGCAGTCAGGCTTCTATGTCGTCAAATTATTCTTCGAAAGGGGAATCCTCTATGTCTTCAAAAACAATTTCACAGAACAAAGCTTCCTCCACAGAAAAAGCTGGCTCATCAAAAATCTCATCGGCTGTTTCATCATCGGTTATTTCAGAAACAGTAAATTATCCGATAAAACTTGGCGATTTACCATTCAGGGATATTTGTGTTCTGCCAGACCCTGTATCAAAAAAATACTATATGATTGGATTTCTAAAAAGTATGCCATCAGCACAGGAAGTGGCCTGTTATGAAAGCAAGGACCTGATAAACTGGGGGAACTATAAAACCGCACTATACAATAATTCCGAATACAAACAGAGCTGGGCTCCTGAGCTGCATTATTACAATGGAAGCTATTATTTATTTGCAAGCCTGCAAACTTATGAGGATGGCGATTTAAGAGGATGCTATATTTTAAAATCAGATAAGCCTGATGGGCCGTATAAAAAATATAGCGATAGAATCACACCCAAGACCTGGCAATGCCTTGATGGCACTCTTTATGTGGACGATTCCGGTATTCCCTATATGGTTTATTGCCGGGAGTGGATCAATCTTCCTGGTGGGAATGGAGAAATGTATGCTGTCAGGCTTACTAAAAATCTTAAGTCAACAGATGGAGATCCCAAGCTTTTATTCAAAGCGAAGGATAATAAATTGAGCAGCGACGGCGTAACGGATGGGCCGTGGCTGTATAAAGCCAAAAACAACGATTTAGTCATGATCTGGTCAAAATATATAAACGGAAAGTATACAGTAATATCAGCCCGTTCAAAGGATGGCATAATGGGAAACTGGTCACAGGACAATACCCCATTGTTTACAAATGACGGCGGACACGCCATGATTTTCAAGGACTTTTCCGGAAACTTGAAAATAGCGTTCCATATCCGGAGCTCGGACAAGGGCAATGAGACACCCGTTATTTATGGGTTAACGGACAATAACGGGATATTAACAATCAAGACAAATTAAGCTATAAATCCTTACAATCACGAGGCCGCAAGTATTGGAAAGGACATTTCATTTATTTCACTTATTATAATAAGAAATATAGGTTTATTCTAAATTTAAAAAGGAGGAAAAAATCATGAACAATCTTGTAAAAAAAGTGTTATCCCTCATGCTTTCCTGTACAATCGTTGCAACCATGTTTGTATGCGGAGCGTCGGCTGACAGCCAGTCAATCCTCGGGGTGAAAAGCATTGCAGCCCATACCTATGGAGGAAGCAATGGCGAATGGGAGACCGATGCGGATAATTCAACCGGCATCTGGTCCTATTATTACACCCCGGATGGTACGCTCGCATCAAAACACAGCTTAACGCTGAGCAGTGACAATACAGGGTATGGGGACTCGAACCTTATGTACTTTGCGATCAAAAATAACGGCTTTTTAAGCCCGGCTTCAAACGGAATGGCACTCATCGGATATAAGGTTTCTAATAAAGGTGCAGTCGACATCGACATGACCGCTACAATGGACCCGAACAATCATGGCGTGGGAGGAGACGGAGTAACTTTTAAATTTTACAAAAACAATGTAAGCACATCGCTGGGGGTACTTGACATGCCCAGTGAGCAATACGAAAGCAACGGAACTACGGTGAAACCCTACCATCTCAAGCTGGCCAATGTTTCGGTACAACCAGGAGATATCATTTATATCCTGCAGAATTCAAAAACAAACATCGCATGTGACGGTACGCCTGTAACGCTTGCCATTACCGAAACCGCCTTTGATGACTCTGTAACATATGAGAATCATGCATTTGTGGATGAATTCAGTGGAACACAAGGGGAAAACAACTGGTATTACATGTATGGCAAGGATATTGCAACCATACAGGAAATGTCCCATTATGATGGAAATAATTATAAATGGGATACAGACAATGCGGTTCCTTATCTAATAATCAGAGGAGACGGCATGCTGCATCCCGGCGCAGATGCAAACGGAGTGTTCAATATGCCTGCCATAAAATGGGTCAGTCCTGTTTCGGGGAGAATAACGGCCGATATCAAAGTAAAATTCGAGGATATCACCAATGGTGGAAACGGCATCATTATAAAAATTTACCAGAACGCGAATATAGTCTATCAGTACACCATGACAAAAGATCAGTTTACTGATGCAAGCCAGGTGAAGGAAATATCACTGCCAAATCTTCAAATGAATAAAAACGATGCCATATATATCGCTTTGGATGCAAACGGAGATATTGCATGTGATGCAACAATTTTCGATATCAATGTCGGCTACCCAAAAGTGACCCCTGGCACAAGCAACAGCGAAAGTACCAGTCAGTCCGGTACCGATAGTGATACAACAATCAATGATACCGACAGCAAGGATTCCACAAATAATCCGAATACTTCCGACAGGGGAGTTGCCGGCGCAGGTATATTATTCACCTTATCGGCATTATCCATCCTAATGTTCACTCTGAAAAAACGTACGCATGCATAAATTATTCTTGCCAAAACAGATATCAAATATTCAATAATCTTGAAGTCATTACACAGAATATTTGCATCGCCAGTTAACCGAGAGTCATCGCCGGATATTTTCAAAGCATCGATAAAAAGGGGATATCCGGACATGCTTTCTTGAAGACAGAAAATAGATTTAAACCGAAAAGTGAGTAGGTCCGTATATATATGGAGGATTGTAATGAAATATTCCCGTAAAAGAATCAGACGCTTCTGGCCGATTTATGTGATGATCTTGCCCGTGATAATGTTCTATGTGATTTTTTGTTATCTGCCAATGTTCGGGATTGTTGTGGGATTCAAGGATTATAATGTGCTGATAGGGGTTATGAAAAGTCCATGGGTCGGATTATCTAATTTTATACAGTTCCTGAACGATCCTTATTTCTGGCAGGTTATTAAAAATACATTGATTATTAGCTTGTTAAAGCTCGTTTTCTGCTTCCCGGTGCCGATAATCCTTGCTTTGCTAATGAATGAAATGATAAACAGCGGTGCGAAAAAAGTTATTCAGACTATTATTTATCTGCCGCATTTCATCTCATGGGTTATTATTGGCGGGTTGATTATTATGTTTCTTTCTCCCACAACGGGGATTATCAACAGCCTTATTGATGTTTTCGGAGGCAAACCAATCTACTTTATGACGGATTATCAATATTTCCGTCCCATTGTCATTATTTCAGATATCTGGAAAAATGCCGGATGGGGTATTATCATCTATATTGCAGCAATTGCCGGAGTTAATGCGGAACTTTATGAAGCGGCCTATATAGACGGTGCTGGAAGGTGGAAGCAAGCCTGGCACGTTACTCTGCCGGGGATTCGATCGATCATTGTGATGTTGTTTATACTTGCCGTAGCAAATATTTTAAGCGCAGGGTTTGACCAGATATTTGTATTAAGAAACGCCTATAATTCAAATGTGTCGGATATTTTAGACATCTATATCTACGGAGTCGGCATTCAAAGCGGGAATTACAGTTATGCGACTGCGGTGGGCCTTTTTAAGTCAGTTATTGCAACCGTTTTGCTT
>CAZJXH010000098.1:0-12381 GCA_964549475.1 uncultured Oscillospiraceae bacterium | reverse complement strand
GCGCCCATTCCTTCAAGTGTTTCTTGAGTTTCTTTATGGACTGGGTAGTGATGAACGGGATGAATGCGCTGAATGGAGTGAATATGGAGAAAAGGGCGAACACAGAGAATATAACGAAAAATCCAATAGGTGTGGCGATTATCGGATATGGCGGAATGGGCAACTGGCACGTCGATCTTTTACAACAGATGGAAGAGTTCGAAGTCAAAGGAATCTATGATATCAAGGAGGAATGTTCCAGACTTGCTGAAAGCAGAGGATTGAAAGCCTATGCGACTCTGGATGACGTCTTGGGAGATGCGGAGGTGCGGGTTGTCACACTCGCCATTCCAAATGATGTTCATAAAGATGTAAGCATTCGTGCGATGAAGGCCGGGAAGAACGTAGTCTGCGAGAAGCCGGTGACGCTCTGTGGTCTGGATTTCCAGGAGATGACCGACACGGCGGAACAATGCGGGGTTCTGCTTTCGGTCCATCAGAACAGGAGATGGGATCATGATTACCGGATTATAAAAAAGATTTTCGACGAGAATACCCTTGGTCATGTGTTCAATATCGAATCCCGTGTTCACGGTTCCAGGGGGATTCCAGGAGACTGGCGGAATCAGCGGATTCATGGAGGCGGCATGGTACTGGACTGGGGGGTGCATCTACTAGATCAGATCATGCAGATAGCACATTCCAGAAAATTGCTTTCGGTCTATGCACAGCTGAATTATGTGACCAATGAGGAGTGCGATGAAGGATTCAAGATCCTTCTGGAATTTGAAGGCGGTCTTCGCAGCCACATCGAGGTCGGCACCGGCAACTTCATCAGTCTTCCCCGCTGGTATATGACCGGGATGAAGGGAAGCGCGATAGTCTATGACTGGGATCTTTCAGGCAGGATGGTACTGTCGGCAGACAGTGAAATGAAAGATGCGGTTCCTGTTGCAACAGCGGCGGGGTTGACCAAGACCATGGCGCCACGCAGCGCGGAGGCGGTCAGGCAGTATCCTTTGCCAGATGTGACAGGAGACATCAAGGAGTATTACCAAAATATCAAAGCTGTCATGGAAGGCAGAGAAGAACTATTGGTGAAGAATGAGGAGGTCATGCGCGTCATGCGACTGATCGATACGATTTTTCTCTCTGCGGAGAAAAACCAGGTGATTACCGATATCGATTTCTAGAATGGATAGCCATCCATCTTTTTATAAAGAGAGCTTTTTGTTGACCGAAAGCTCTTTTTGTAATTTTATTTCTCTTTTTGTAATTATATTTCCATCCTTTCTTGATTAATTTCCTCTTTTCCTCCTTTTTGATAATACGCGGAATGCTTGTAAAACACCTGTTTATCGATTATGATTAAATAGCATGACAAGAAATCAGACCAGATATGAAAGGGGGAAGTTCCATGACAACATTCAATGAACTGTATCAGAAGCTTGTATCCGAAACAATCAATGGGATAGACAGGGAGAATCAAGATTGAAATACATGGAGCAATACGACAACGACCAGTTGGACTGTCTTTTGCATCCGGAAAAACACCCCCTTGTCTGGCGTATCAGCGACTGTACCTGCTCTGCGGAGCAACAGGCCGCTTGTGCGGATAACTGCCCGTTTGATGCGATTCGACCCCATCAAGGAAACATCCAGATAAACGGAGAAAAATGTGTTGGCTGTTCTTCTTGTATCGAATATTGCCCGGGGCAAAAATTGACATCCAGTCGTGATATCATTCCAGCGCTCAAAGCGGTCCGTAATCATGCCGGATTATCCTATGCCCTTGTTGCTCCGGCTTTTCTAGGCCAATACAGAAAGGAGGTCACACCCGGAAAACTGCGCAGTGCATTCAAACAGATCGGATTTGACGGAATGGTGGAGGTATCACTCTTCACAGATATCCTGACATTGAAAGAATCGTTGGAATTCAATCGGAATATCACCAAAGAAACCGATTATCAACTGACAAGCTGCTGCTGTCCGACATGGATCGCCATGATCCGCAAAATATACAACAGCCTGATGCCTCATGTTCCAGGCTCCGTTTCTCCCATGATCGCAAGCGGACGCACAATCAAGCATCTTCATCCGGATGCGCTGACCGTGTTCATCGGACCGTGCATCGTAAAAAAGCGGAAGCGAAAGAAGCCGACCTCGTTGGTGCGATTGATTATGTCTTGACTTTTCAGGAACTGAAAGATGTTTTTGAAGCGATGGATATCGATCTGATGCAGATGGAAGAAAGCGACAAGGATCATTCTTCGCGTGCGGGTCGGATCTATGCCCGTACCGGAGGCGTCAGCGAGGCGGTGGCGGCAACATCGAAACGGCTGAATCCAAAACAGCCGATCTCGATCCGGACACAGCAGGCGGATGGAATTCCTGCATGCAGGACAATGATTAAAGAACTGATCGCAGGGGATGTGAGAGCGAATTTTTATGAAGGAATGGGATGTATAGGCGGATGTGTCGGAGGTCCCAAGTCTGTCATCGATCGCATACAGGGATGTGAGAATGTTAACGAATATGGTGATATGGCATCTTATCCAACCCCTATCGACAACCCTTATGTTATTGAAATGCTTCACCGCCTTGGGTTTGATACCACAGAAAGCCTTTTAGAAGAAAGTGAGATTTTCACACGGCATTTCTGATCGTTTCATCATCGTTTAAAAATTATTTATGAAAACACCTTTCGTAGAAATTACAATATACTTATTTCTGCGTTATATTGCGCAACCTATTATTTGGCTGGAAAAATTATGCGCAAATTACTAAGATAGTTGCAATTTTCCATAAAACGTTATTATATTTCTTATTTAGCATATTGACATTGGATTGTATTTGTGTTAATTTTACATCAGAAAATCGATTTTTTACCATTGGAGGGAATATGGCTAACTTTTTTGAACAGACAATAACTGTTCATAAGCTTGAAACAGCATTAAACAAAATTAAACAAATGGTATATATAAATACAAACGCCCTTGATGTGAAATATGGCTTTAGTGAAGAACCTGTTGATTTTAATGACAGGTTAAATCTCGAATATAAAACGCTTAAAAAAGGCGAAAAATGGGGCGGATTGTGCGATTGTGCCTGGTTTCATATTACAGGTAAAACGTCAGAATTGTGTAAAGGCAAAAAAACAGTATTATTAATAGATTTAAATGGTGAAGGCTGTATTTATGATAACGAAGGAACGCCTGTACGCGGAATCACAAATGTAAATTCTGAATTTGATAAAATTTATGGGCTTCCGGGAAAAAGAGTAGTTCAATTTGCAGAAAAATCTTCGGGCAATGAAGAAGTCGATTTATGGATAGATGCAGGATGCAATGATTTGTTTGGAAAATATTCGGGAGGAACGTTAGTTCAAGCGGATGTTGCAATCTGCAACGATGAAATTCGTTCGTTATATTATGATTACTGGGTATTGTTCGACTTGTTGAAATCTTTGAATACAAACACAAACCGATATAGCGGCATTCTTTATGCGCTTAATGATGTTGCGGATTATTTAAATAGTTTTGATGAAGAAGGAATTGAATATTGCAGAAAAATATTAAATAAACAGCTTGAAATGAAATCGGGCGACAACGGGCTTGTATTCTATGCTGTGGGTCATGCACATCTTGACCTTGCATGGCTTTGGCCTATTCGCGAAACAAAAAGGAAGGCTTTGAGGACTTTTTCGACAGCGGTTGAAAATTTAAACAGGTATCCCGATTATATTTTTGGTGCAAGTCAGCCTCAGCAGTTTGAATGGACAAAGATTAACGCCCCTAAGCTATATGACAAAATAAAAAGTAAGGTTACCGAAAGCAGAATCGAATTGCAGGGTGCAATGTGGGTTGAACCTGATCTTAACTTGACTGGTGGAGAATCCTTGGTTCGTCAGATAATTTACGGTAAAAAATTCTGGAATGAAGAATTCGGAAGAGAAATTAAAATTGCTCATTTGCCAGATGTTTTCGGATTCAACGGAAATTTACCTCAAATTCTTAAAAAGTCCGGCGTCGACTACCTTTTGACAATTAAACTCAGTTGGAACAAATATAACAAATTTCCTTATCAAACATTTAATTGGAAAGGAATCGACGGATCTGAAGTCCTTGTGCATATGCCTCCTGAAGGAACATATAACAGTGCGATAGCTCCGCATTCGGTTATTAATGCGGAAACAAATTTTTACCAAAAAGGAATTTCAGGGGAAGCGGTTATACTTTATGGAATAGGCGATGGAGGCGGCGGTCCGGGAACAGAACATCTTGAAAGACTTAAAAGAATAAAAGATTTAAACGGAATTTCAAAAGTCAAGTCGTCATCAACGGAAGAATTTTTTGAAATAATAAATAAGGAAAGAGAAAAATTTCATACATATTTCGGCGAATTGTATCTTGAAAAACATCAGGGAACATATACAACTCAGGCAAAAAACAAGTATTATAACAGAAAAATTGAAATTCTTTTAAAAGATGCGGAATTGTTCTGCACGATGGCATATAAATTAAAAGGAATGTCTTATCCAAAGAATCGCCTCGATAATATTTGGAAAGAAGTATTGCTTTACCAATTCCATGATATTCTTCCAGGCTCATCGATTAAGCGTGTTTATGATGAAAGCGTTGAGCGTTATAAAACGTTAATGAATGAATTGGAGGAAATAATAAATTCCGCTTTAACTACTTTCAATAGTGGAAAAGGAATTTATAATCCATCCAGTGTGGTTTTAGAAGTAATAAGTGAAAAGGACAATAAATTTACCGTTAAGAAAATAAATCCATTTTCATCGGAAATTATATTTAAAGAAGAGGTCAGCGCAGCGCAAATAAACGCAAATATAATGGAAAACAATTTTATTTCCGTAGAATTTAACGATAACGGCGAAATTGTCAATCTTTTTGATAAAGCAAAGAAACGTGCAATTTTCAACAAGACGTCAAATGTTTTAAGCGTTTACGAGGATTTGGGCGATGCATGGGACATGGGAGAAGGATATCTGAACAGTCCACGCGGAAAATTTGCTTTAAAATCGTTTAATACTTTTAGCGAAAATGGTTACATTGTAAGGGAAAATATTTATGAGTATGGAAATTCGGTTTTAAAACAGAGAATTAAGATGAACGGTATAGAAAGAGCAGTATATTTTGAAAATCAAGCAGATTGGCAGGAAAGCAGTAAATTTTTAAAAGCTGAAATATATCCAGAAATATTTACCAATGAAATCAATTGCAATATCCAGTTCGGAAATATTAAAAGAAGCCTTAAAAAAAATAATTTTTTCGAGCTTGCACAGGAAGAAATATGCGCTCATAAATACGTTGATTTTTCGGAATCCGATTATGGCTTTGCGGTTCTTAATGATTGCATATACGGTTATACTGCCGAAGTAAATAGCCTGAAAATAAGCCTGCTGCGCTCTCCGAATTATCCCGGAGAAAATGCGGATAAGGGAGAACATAGATTCAATTATGCTTTCTATTTGCACGACAGAAATTTCGAAAACAGCGATGTATGTGAAAAGGCATTGGCATATAACAATACGTCTTATGGTGTTGATCTAGAAAAATTCGTTGATTTTAAAAGTGACAGCTGTATAATAGAATGCATAAAGTTATCCGAAAACGAAGATGGAATTGTTATAAGGGTTGCCGAAGAAAAAGGGAAGTATTCAACTTTTAATTTTAAGGCAAACTTCAGATATGATAAAATATATGAATCGACACTTGATGAAAAAATTATTTGTGAAATAAGCGAAGACGAAATACTGGTAAAGCCATTTGAAATTAAAACATTGATTTATAAATAAGGGGGAAGATAATGGCAGGCGCAAAAATTAACGACGTTGCAAAAAAGGCTTGTGTAGCACCTTCAACAGTGTCCAATGTATTAAGCCAAAAAAAATTTGTTAGCGATGAAATTCAAAAAAGAGTTTTAGCTGCCTGTAAAGAATTAAACTATATACCAAATATGATTGCTTCAAGTATGAGAACGCAAAGAACAAATTTAATAGGATTGTTTCTTGCAAGTTCTCACAGCGGGTTTGCGGATATTTACAATAGAATAATCGAGGGCGTGACTTTGGAAGCCGCAAAATACGATTATAATATAATATTGTATTACAACATCGAAAATAAGACAAAGCTTAAAAGCCTTTTACTTAATGGCAGCGGCCCCATCGATGGAGCAATAATGCTTACTCCAACAAAGAAAGATTTTCGTATCCAGGAGCTCGCTGAAAGCAATATTCAGATGGTGCTTATTGGTAAACCGTTTGACGATACAGTCAATAAATCTTTTGTCGATGTAGAAAATGATAAGATTACTTATGATGCCGTTACAAAAATGATTGAGAAAGGATTCCGCAGAATCCTGTTTTTCAACAGCGAAAAATCGCTTAGCGTAACAAACGATAGATACAAAGGATATATCAAGGCAATCAAGGAAAATAATATACCTTTGGATAAATCGCTTATATTCAATGTAAAATCGCAAGAAGATAAAGCTGAAATGCTTTGCAATGACTGCTTTGAAAAAGGCCTCGATTTCAATGCCGTGATTACGGAATCTGATTTTACTGCAAAAGGTGTTTATGAATGCCTGCATAAAAGGAAAATAAAAATCGGAAAGGATATTGGCGTTATGGCTCTTGGCGGCGAGACATATGTAAATAAACTTGAGCCAATTCTTTCCACGGTATTTGTAGATTATGTCAAACTCGGAAGCAAAGCGGTTGAATTGCTGGTCGAAAATATTGAAAACAAAAACGATACCGTAAAATCGAATTTTATATCTGCCGAAATGCGCTATAACTAGTTGTTTTAACCAAAAATTCATAAAATAATAAAAAATATTTCAACAAAGTGTATTGACAAAATATAATAGTGATGTTAGAATCGGATTAGTAAAAAATCGATTTTTTATAAAGGAATCTGCAAATCCTTTTTTATTTAAAAATCAGAAAATCGATTTTCTTATTATAGATTTACTTGATTAGGAGAAAAAATATGAAAAAAAAGATAGCGTTGATGCTTTCAGTAATTTTAATGATATCGTCTTTTTTGATGATGAACGGCTGCGCCAGTAAAAGCAACAATGAGATAACCGTGTGGTGGCCGAGTGGTTCTTCTATGGAACAAATAATAAATGCTGCGGTAACCGATTATACATCAACACATGCCGATGTTAAAATTAAAGTGGTATATAAGCCTATGGATGCGTTCGATGCATATAAATATGCCTTAAACGACAGCAAATCGAGGCCCGACATAGCAATACTGGATCATGTATATGTACAGGCGCTTGCATATGACGGACTTTTAATGAATATGTCGGATTATGGATCGGACGATACAAAAGACGTATATCCGTCAGCTTTGTATCAGGCAAATATGTATAACGGTCATGCGTTTGCTCTGCCTTTATCGGCAAATACAGTTGTTCTTATGTATAACAAAACTATTTTGAAAACCTGCGGAATAATTGATGCAAACGGTAATGCAAAAGCACCTTCCTCAATGGATGAGCTTCTTGCCGATTGTAATATAATCAAAAACAAAGGCTATACAGCTTTTGCTCAACCGCTAAATGATTTTTCTGCCATGGAATTTGTAAGTTATGTAGCAAGGAGAGGCGGCAAGATTGTTTCAGATGATTATAAAACGGTTCAGCTTGATACAGACGCTGTAAAATCCGCTGTTCAAGATTGGAAAAATCTGTCCGCTTACTGCAACACTGCAAGCTATGAGGAAGACAAGTTCTATACCGGCAGCGTCGCATTTGTCGAAATGGGAAGTTGGGCACTCAGTAAAGTGACGGGCTCAACCACAAGGTTTGACTGTGGATTTGCAGAAATGGTTAAAATTAATAGTAATACAGAAAATTATTCAGGACTCGGTTTATATTCGCTTTGCATCGCAAATCAGTCAGAAAAAAAGGAACAGGCTTTGGGATTCGCAAAATATTTATCTACAAACAAAACAGTGCAGCTTGTTTTTAATAAAGCACAAAATCTTTTCCCGGTAACAAACGAGGCCTTGAGCGATTCTTATTATACAGGTAACGATGCACTTAAAGTATATGCAAGTCAACTTCAGAAGGTTGAACCAAGACCGGGAACTCCGGTTTGGCCCGACATAGAGCAGACTGTTGTGGATATGTTACGTTCGGTTGTTCTTGATAAAAGCGGCGATTATACAGGAATAATAAACAAATATCAGAAAAACGCCCAGGAAGCAACAAGTAAACTGTTAAAATAAACGGAGGTATTAATTTTGACTGCTGGAAATGAAAAGTCAACCTTAAAACCGAATAGAAAAAGCAGATTTAAAGAAGAAAAGACAGCTTATGCTCTTCTTATAGTGCCTATTCTGTGGTGGGGAATATTTTTTCTTTATTCTTTTGTCAGGGCGATATACTTTAGCTTTACCGATTTAAGATTTTCTGTTGATCAGATAACCACTTTTTGTATAGATAACTATGTCAGATTGTTTCATGATGAAATGTTCGGAAAAGCTTTACAAAATACGTTTATCTGGACATTCGTAATGACGCTGTTTAACAACATTACAGGGCTGTTTTTCGGGTTTCTGATTTTCAGACTTAAAAAGGGAAGAAAACTTTTTCTTGCACTTCTTTTCTGGCCCACTCTTGTTTCTGCTGTTGCGGGCGCGCAGGTTACAAAAATGCTGTTCAATCCCAGCGATACAGGAATAATAAACAGTATCATTTTAATGTTTAAAGGAAATCCTCTAGGTTGGTATAATGATCCGCAAATAGCATTACTGACGCTTATGATTATTCCAAGCATTCTGGGTTTTTCAATCCAAATGATGATTTATTATGTTGCAATTGCGGGTATTCCCAAAACGTATGTGGAAGCCGCGAGTCTGGAAACGGAATCTCAATGGGTAGTTTTTGCTAATATTTATATGCCGCTTATCAAAAATGCCCTTACTTACAATATTTTACTTTCGATTATAGGTAGCATAAAGGTTATAGGTCCTATGCAGCTTGTCAGCGACGGCGGCAAAGGCGGCCCTCTCGGTTCCACATTATCGGTTATACTTTATCTCTACAATAAAGGTATAACGGGATATGAAATGGGGTACGCCTGTGCAGTAGGTGTTGTTACAATGCTGATAATACTCTTGTTCAGCGGAATTCAGCTGTTGATTTCGGGGAGAGGTGGCGTTGAGTTTGAATAAAAATATTAAAAAAAGAAGAAAATTAAAAATCGGGAACATCATTACGATCATACTGCTTTCGATCATTGCACTAATGCAGATTTTTCCGTTTTACATTCAAATAGTAACTTCTTTGCAGTCTATGAGCTTTATACCAGATCCGGGAAAAATTTACCTGTTACCTTTGGGCTTTCATATCGAAAACTATATAGAGGCAATTAAAAGGGTTGATCTTTTACAAGGCATTATGAACAGCCTTATCGTTGCTGTCGGATTCACTTTGATTAGTGCGGCAATAATTCTTAACGTGGGATATGTTCTGGGAAAAAAGAAATTCAGGGGCAGAAAAGTAATAATGTTCGCATTGCTTGTAACAATGGTAGTACCAGGTGAAATGCTGATGGTAACCAATTACAAACTGGTTTCGGAACTTGGTTGGATAAACACTTACGCAGGTCTTATTCTTCCCGGAATAGTGAACATAACAGGAATATTTCTTGTGATGTCATTTATGAATACAATTCCTAATGCCGTCCTCGAATCGGCGGATATCGATGGTGAGAGCGAGCTCGGAAAAATGTTCAGAATAGTTCTTCCCATGAGCATGCCTGTTATGGCAACGTATATAGTACTTACGTTTGTAGCACAGTGGAACGATTATCTGTGGCCAATGGTTATAACAAACAACAGAAGTCTATTTACAGTTCAGTTAATGCTTAAAGAGTTTAATCCTTTTTACGCAGGCTATGCGGACGAAATTTTAAAATCAGCGGCGCTGATATTTACTATTGTACCGGTAGTTCTTGTTTATATTTTTTGTCAAGATAAATTTGTTTCCGGACTTACGATTTCCGGAATGAAATAGAATTGGGGGGGGAAAGGCGAAACATGAAAAAGAAATTTTGGATTTTTGGATTAGTTGCGGTACTCTTGGTTTCATGTGTGGGAATTACGATATGGCAGATAAAAGAGCACACGAAGCCTGTTGTATCAACCGAAGAAAATAAGGCCTCAACGAGCACGTTGAATACGCCTGAAATTGCACTAAAAGGCAATGTTGTTTCTTGGGATTTAATAGAAGGTGCTTCTGGATATGAAATGTATATCAACGGAACATTGAAGGAAACGGCAAGCAAAAGCGGATATGCGCTAGATACAGATAACGTAGGTAATTATGTTATTAAAGCCAAAGCTTTATCGAGCAGCGATTCTTACATGGCAAGCAGTTTTAGCAATGAGGTCACATATACCGTATCTGAAGGGAACGCTTCTGTTCACAAGCTTGATGCTCCTGTCGTTTCAATAAAAGGAAAAACAGTAAAATGGAATTCGATCAATAATGCTGTTGAGTATAGGGTGTTTATCGATGGAACTGAAGTTGCAGTAACAAAAGATACGTCCTATTTGTTTTCAAAAATCGAAGCAGGAACTTATGAAGTCACGGTAACGGCTTTAAATCCTTCTACAAATTATACTGAAAGCAATAAAAGTAATGCAGTGAAATATACTGTTGAGCCAATTTCTTTCGGCAAACCACTACTATTAAAGTATACAGAGAATAACAGAAAGACTTATGTCATGGCACCAAACGATAAAGGTGAAATGACAGCGGTCAATGTCAAGGATATAACTGATTTTTCTAAGTATACATGGTATCTTGAGGATGCAGGCAACGGAGCCTATTATGTTAAATTGTATAATGGCTATTATCTGACAAGATTCTCAAATAGTGAAAATGCGCCTGAAGCAAAAGCTGCTGTAAAGGTTGAAGGGGACGCAAACCAACAGTGGAAGTTTGTATATATAAAGAGTAATTCTTATAAATTACAAAATGTCGGGCACATTAAGGATTGGGGAAACTATTATTACGGCGAATGGTATGGCGTTTACAAATTTGCGGACGGAGTGAACGCATGGGGTGTTGAAAATGTGGACACACCATATCCGAATTTAACGAAACTCTCGGCTCCTGTTGTAACGATAAACAAGATGACACTAAGCTGGCAAGCCGTTTCGGGAGCAACAGCATATGAAATATATGTCAACGGAAAATTAACGGATACAGTAGCAGATCTGACTTATACAGTTACGGGAGTCGATGACGCTTCTGTCTATGTTAAAGCAATAAGCTCAGTAAGTGGTTATGAAAGCAGTTATGCCAGCAATACGGTTCTATGCACAAATATGTTTGAAAAACCGCTTCTTGCAAAGCATAAAACAAATACCGGAGATACTTATGTAGTCACTCCAAATGAAAAAGGTGAAATGGTACCGGTTAATGTAAACAGCATTACTGATTTTGCTAAGTATACATGGTATCTTGAGGATGCAGGCAATGGCGCATATTATGTTAAACTATACGACGGCTATTACTTGACAAGATTCTCAAACGGCGATAATGCGCCTGAAGTAAAAGCGGCTGCAAAGGTTGAAGGGAATTTAGACCAACAGTGGAAGTTTACATATTTCAGCGGACATTCTTTCAAAATACAAAATATTGGGCACATGAAGGATTGGGGAAACTATTATTACGGCGAATGGTATGGATCATACAAATTTGCTGACAATGTAAATGCTTGGTCTTTTGAAGCTGTGAATACACCATATCCTAATACAACCAAACTTTCGGCGCCTGTTGCTTCGTCAATCAGAATGGCAGTCAGCTGGCAAGCTATTTCCGGCGCTACTGCATACGAAGTTTATGTCAACGGTAATTTAGCTGATACTATAACCGGTCTTACCTATACCGTTGGGGGAACAGATGACGCTTCCGTCTATATCAAAGCAATTAGTTCGGAAAGTGGTTATGAAAACAGCTTTGCAAGTAATACGGTTCTATGCACAAATATGTTTGCAAAACCGATGCTTGTAAAATACAAAACAAACGACGGAAAGACTTATGTGATTGTGCCAAATGAAAAAGGCGAAATGGTACCGGTTAATGTAAACAGCATTGCTGATTTTGCACAATATACATGGTATTTTGAAGAAGCTGATAACGGTGCATTTTATGTTAAACTGTATAACGGCTATTACCTGACAAGATTCTCAAACGGCGATAATGCGCCTGAAGTAAAAGCTGCTGCAAAGATTGACGGAGATGCAAATCAAAAGTGGAAGTTTGAATATGTTAACGGAAATTCTTACAGAATACAAAATGTTGGACACATGAATGATTGGGGCAACTATTATTACGGCGAATGGT
>CAZJXH010000097.1:0-12389 GCA_964549475.1 uncultured Oscillospiraceae bacterium | reverse complement strand
ATGATGGACGAAAAAGTGTTTGACGATGCGCTTGAAATCCGGATGGAGCATGACTTCCTGCTCCGCGATTTCTCAAGCGTCGAAAACGAATTTTTGTCGATTTTTGAAGACATCAGCAGAACCGCAGGGGCATTCTGATCCTGCAGAAACGATTTTGTATTTAATTTTGTATTTAAATAAAGATGATTTCTATATTTAAGCAGAGATCATCTCTATATTTAAATAGAAATTATCGGAAAGATTATTGACCGGCTCCGGCTCCGGACGAATTCTGCGCATCCAGCACACAGTCGATCGCCAGCACCGTTGCAACGACCAGCACCTCGTCGGCGCCATCGGCGATATCCAGCTCATAGCTGTCTCCCCAGCTGAACCACACCTTTGAAATGGATGCGACATCGCTTGTGCTGTTCGTGATGGTATAATCGTGAGACCAGAAATCGCCGTTCACTGTCCAGTCCGTTCCCTGCAGCGTATACTGCGGCTTGAAGAACGTGAACTCTTTCACCACTTCGACCGCAAGCGCACCATTCAGATACACCTCGAACTTTGGTAGGAAAGTGAAAATCTCCTGCTTGATAAAGGCGATTTCGACATTCTGTGAATTATACACATGCAGCTTGTGTCCCCAGGAGAAAATCTCCCCCTCGACCGTGTATTTATCAAATCCGCTGGAATCCCTGATCGAAAATTTTTCCGCCCATGAAAACACCTTTTGTTTTATATACAGTTTCAAAATCCGTTCCTCCTTTTTTTATCCGCCGGAATCTTGTCTGTCGCTCGGCTTGTTCAGCGGATTCGACTTTTCCGGCGCAATACATTTATTTTATCATTTTTATGTCAAATGGAATATGGGGACGGTTCTTTTGTTTCATTTTATTTTGCAATATGGGTGCAATATGGGGACGGTTCTTGTGTTGCATAAACAAAAGAAAATGCAACAAAAGAACCGTCCCCATATTGCAAAAGAACCGTCTCCATGTTCCACTTATGTTCCACTTATGTTCCAATCGCCCTGTTGCTGAAAGGCACATTAATGTGTAAAATGAAATTCAAAGGAGAGTTTTATGATGAAAAAGCGAAAAGGCCTGCGGGTGTTCCTGATTATTATCTCCACAATCATTGTGATTGTAGCCGGAACGAAATATTTTCTGGGGAAAAGCCTGGAAAACCTGGCGAATACCAAGATTTCCAATGTCGATATCTCCCGGCTGGCGGATGGTACCTATACCGGCAGCTACCAATCTTTTCCGGTCGAAGCCGTGGTCGAAGTCACTGTCAGCAATCATAAAATAACAAAGATTGGTCTGATCAAGCATGTGAATGGCCAGGGGAAAGGCGCAGAAGTGCTTCCCGCCAAAGTGGTGGAGAGCCAGACGCTCGAGGTCGATTGCGTCTCGGGGGCGACCTACAGCAGCAAGGTCATTTTGAAAGCCATCGAAAACGCCCTGACCGCTGCGAAATAAGGTACGATGCAGAAAATTCCCACGATCATTGCAGTGTGAATGCATAAAAGTCATACGTAAAATGCAATAGAAACACAAAAAGTCGTACGACTATTGCAAGGAATTAACATAATGTCGTTTGACTTATGCAAAAAACAACAGTATAATAATAACATGATGAGCTAATATCCAGAATTTGCCGCATTCTATTGCGGGAGAGGAGAATCATGTATCGTGTTGCAATGGAAGACCTGATTGCATGGAAGAACAGCAGGGATAGGAAACCTCTTATTATTCGCGGAGCAAGACAGGTTGGTAAGACCTGGCTGATGAAAGAATTCGGAAACGGCCATTATGAGAAATGCATTTATATCAATTTCGACGGAAATACAAAAATGCAGCTTTTGTTCCAGAATGATTTGGACATCCCAAGAATCATGGAAGGCATTGAATTGATTTCTGATACTAAAATCGATCCGTCCAACACGCTCCTTATTTTCGATGAGATTCAGGAAGTCCCCAGAGCCTTGACCTCGCTTAAATATTTTAATGAAAACGCACCCGAATATTCCATTATCTGCGCAGGATCTCTTCTCGGAGTCGCATTGCACCCGGGGACTTCGTTTCCGGTAGGGAAAGTGGATTTTTTAGATCTATATCCGTTGAATTTTGTAGAATTTCTGATGGCGACAGGAAGTGAGAAATACGTCGCTCTATTAGATAAAAATGATTTCGAGATGCTGTCTGTTTTCAGGAATGAATTGACCTCTCTTCTGAAACAATATTTCATTATCGGCGGCATGCCGGAGTCGGTTCTCGAATTTTCCAAGAATCGTGATTACTACAAAGCCAGGGAAATTCAAAACAAAATCCTTCTTGCCTACGAACAGGATTTCTCGAAACATGCGCCCAACGAAACGGTTCCAAGGAAACGTTCCCTTTGGAATAGCGTTGCTTCTCAATTGGCCAAGGAAAATAAAAAATTCATTTATGGTCTCATCAAGGAAGGAGCAAGAGCAAAGGAATATGAACTTGCTATGATGTGGCTTATTGACTGTGGACTGCTGATAAAAGTTTCACGTGTTAGTATGCCGTCCATGCCACTGAAGGCTTATGAAGATCCGAAAGCATTCAAACTTTTCTTATTGGATGTTGGACTGCTTGGTGCTTTAGCCGCACTGGATTTACATGTTTATTTGGATAATAACCGGCTTTTTTCAGAATTCAAGGGCGCCCTCGCTGAACAATATGTTCTTCAGCAGATGCAATACAACCACCGGATCTCAACATATTACTGGTCGAACGACCGGGGGACGGCGGAGATCGACTTTGTCATCCAGTGCCGGTCAGCGATCGTTCCGATCGAGGTGAAAGCCGAAACGAATTTACAGGCGAAAAGTTTGAAAACATTCAAAGAAAAATTCACTCCTGAAATTTCAATAAGAATGTCTATGAGTGATTATAAAAAGGAAGACTGGCTTATCAACCTGCCGCTTTATGCGGCTTCCCAAATCGAGCAACAAATAGGAGGAGGACAACCATGAGTTCCTTTAAAGATTTAAGGATCGTAGACAATTTTTATCAGACATCCGCGTTTTTCCCGATGCCGACGATTCTGGTCTCCACG
The DNA here is from genome assembly GCA_964549475.1 of uncultured Oscillospiraceae bacterium. Taxonomy (GTDB): domain Bacteria; phylum Bacillota; class Clostridia; order Saccharofermentanales; family UBA5734; genus JBBQKF01. The sequence continues at coordinate 9,317 of CAZJXH010000097.1, read as the reverse complement.
CTTGCGGAAGACGGGAAGACCTCGATTGGCTCGTATTCGCTTTGCTTTCCGTATTATATCGCGGGCAAGGATTACTATGCCATGATTCTTGAATGCCGGAACAGTTCCAATACCGCACAAAATATCCTGCGCAGCGGGACGTGCGCGCTGAATTTCATCGAAGACAGCAGGGAGAATTTCAAAGAAGCGGTCCGCCTTGGCTTTCCCGGAGAAACCAGCGCGGAGAAAATGGCGAAATGCAAATTCATGCTGGAGAAGGGGCAGGCCGACACCGGCGAGAATCCCCGGCCGCTGGTTGTCCAAAAAGCCTATCAGGTCTTTGAATGCACCTGGCAATCCGATCTGGAAAACGCTTATGAGGATTGCCTGCGATTGGGACAACTCGAGGGCGTCGAGCCTCCTTACCGGCAATTCAACGGCATCACGAGCAAATTCGGTTGTCATTTCATTCTGAAAATAGACAAAATTCTGATGAAAGAAAAATTCTACGGCACCATCATCGACGGCGTGCATGCAGGCGGCTTCCCGCGCGTTCCGGTGGACTACGGCTACCGCGACAACACGAATTTTTGGTACACGAAGTTCCGCCGCCCGATCGCCCAGAAAATCCCGACGGGCAAAGAAGCAGACATTTCTTCCGTCGTCTATGCCGCAAGCCGCATCGATCCCGATATCCAATTTACCGAAAATGCATGCAAGACCCTGGTCAAGGTACCGAGAGTCTTCCTGAAAGTTGTATTGCAGAGCTGTACGGACTGGGCGAAAGAAAACAATGTTCAGGTCATCGACGAGAACCATATGAAAATTATCAGCGACAAACGCAACGCGGAGAAAAAGAAATAGCAAAATATAAAAAATTCTTCGAATGGATAAGAATCCATAAACCTTGGAAGAATTGAAAGCAAGACCCCCGAAGAGTCATGAAACATACGGAATGCTCGTCCGGCGTTTTTTCTAAACTTATTTTTCGGGATGCAATTGCTTGCGGTCCGCTTTTTGCGCTTCGCGGAACATCACTTCGTCCTGATGATGTTCGATGATAAGCAGCGAAACCAGCATCAGTGCTGCCAGAGCGGAAATTCCGAAGCACACATAGCTTATGATTTTCAGGTCGAACACATAAAGAAAAATACCTGCCACAAGCAAAATTCCGATGGACTCGACGATTTTCATGCCCGGTTCCAGCATGTTTAGTTTATATTTGTACTTTTTCATCGAATTTTTCAAACGAATCCTCCTCTACATCAACCCTTTAGTGGAATGGATTGTTTCCGGTTGTTCCTCTTATATTGGATTATACGATTCGAAATCGATATTGTTCCACCCTCAAGCTCAAGCTTTTACATGGATCAATCCGTATATCCAGAAAAATCCATCTTCTTTTTCTATAGAGACAGGAGATTGGCGACAGCCTTCTCAAAAAGCGTTTTTTCTTCGCCGACACACGCATCCTTTGACACATGAAGGGTCATGGAAAGAACCCCTCCCTGGGTCGCCATTCCGAAAATCCGTCTGGCATTTGGCACCAGCGGCGGAACCACATAGAAATTTCCGGCGGAATAACTGGAGCGGCTGCAATCGGCTGAATCGGGCGTTGGATTGGCACGACAGGCCAAATCGGCAGGCGCGCTGGCAGAATAGGTCGAAGAAACAGGGATTTTTGCGAGATTGGTCATGCTGATGCCTTTGGGGTGGCCGTTATATCCGAACATCCGGGCAATGGTTTTTGCTGTTTTGTTCTCGTAGCGGTCAAACGCCGAAAAATAGGCCGAGTCGATCAGCGTCGGGTCCAGTGCTCCCATAAACTGGTTCAGGAAATATTTTTTCACATTGCTGTCAAGCTTTGTATAAATCAGAGCGTGAACTTTCTGGGCATTCAGCCAGAAATCCTTTGTGCTGTCATAGGCGTATTGAATCGAAATTCCGGAGGTGAAATTGCCCATGCCCGCATACCCATTCTGCCGGATGTCAACCGCCATTCCCACATCAACGGCTTGTCTTGCCCTGTGCTTGCACTGCCCCGCTGTCTGGGCGCCCTGCTCCGTTTCTTGCGCTGTTCCTTGCTTCGTTCCTTGTTCCGCTCTGTGCTGCGCTTCCTGTACCGCTTCTCGCTCTATTGCTGGTGTGACCTTTTGCGCCATCGCCTGCAGCACCGCCGTGGTCAGAACACTGTTGAACGTAATGTGATTTTTCTTTATTTCCGAAAGGATGGAATCCATTTTCTCCCGGCTGATCTGCTTCGTAAAAATTTCAGCATCCCGCATTTCCCAGTACTGTGAAAACATTCTGCGGTAGTCGTCGAATGAGAAGACCTTACCAGTTTTCCGCCATTTCTTGTTAAGCCTGCCCATCATGAAGCGCATCAGGCCGCTCAATTGGCTATCCTTTGGCAGGGAATCCAGTGAAAACAGCTCCACCGGCTTGAACGTCAGCTTCTCGCCGGACAGCGCCCGCAGGATATCATCGACCAGGTGCGCCATGGACAGGCCGTCACCCGCCAGGTGATGGGCGATCATATACATTCTCGAACCGCCAGGGATTCGTTTGATGAAAAATCGGATCAGTTCGCCATGCTCCAGATCGAAAACGATTTTCTGCTGCCGGCAAACGACTTCTTCAAAATTGTCTTCCACAGGATGGATGGAAATCACAGGGTTTTCCATTGTTTCATAAAAAGCGTCGCCGCTGCCGGACAGGACGATCCTGCAATTCAGGATCTCATTTGCCTTCATAGCCTCGGTGATCGCCGCTTCCAGCCTGAAATCCGGCAAAGAAGCTTCCAATGGATCTGTGCTAAGTCCTGCTTCCTTTTCTTTCCCGGACCGGATAATATCCAAAGAGATTGCGACATTGATATTCGGTGCGAACAGATGCGTCCGTTCTTTTAGAATCTTATATTGCGGCATGCTGCTTCCTCCCTATTGCTCTGCGGGCGATCCTTCCACCATGACAAAGGCTTTATAAGCCTTGATCAGCAGCGCCGAAAGCTCTTCGTCGCTCAAGGTCACACCATCGTTGCTCGCAATGGTTGCGATGCCATGGGTAAACGTCCAGACAAGCATGAACAGCTCTTTCAATTGATCTTTGGTAAACCCTTCCAGCCCGCTGATGCCAGAGACGTCCTTGCTGACGAGGGATTCATCCGCGCCCGCCACCAGATCCATCATGCTGTGCATGGAAAAATTGTTCTCTGTGCACATGAAGTGGAACACATTCTTCTCCCGCTTAGCAGCTTTGATATAGGCGATTCCCATTTCTAGAAAATCCGGAGCAAGCCCCGGCATTTCCCGGTGGACCTGTTCGGTGAAATACCGGCAGGACTTGACATACAGTGCTTTCTTCAAATCCTCCATATCGCTGAACAGATGGTAGATGGGCTGCGTCGAACAAGCCAGCTCTTTGGCGAGCTTCCTTGTCGTAATGTCATGGAATCCGCCGGACTGGATCATGGCGAAAGCACAGTCGATGATATTCTCTTTGGTGATTTTTGCTTTGGGCGGCATGAGAGATCCTCCTATTGATAAATCATAAGAACGGATTGTCAGGAAAAACAATCAACATATTAGTAGAAAACGATTGTTAAATAAATAACGCTGTTATATAACGATGTTATCATAACAGAGACCTGAGAAAAATGCAACAAGGAATGGCAGAAATTTTACCATCCGAATTTTGGGGAATCATCCGATTTCTATATAGGATGATTCATTGTGTGATTCATTTTCAAACAGAATAAAGCATATAGGGGAATACTCTTGATATTATTCTCGTAACCGAAATTTTTAGACGACACACGAATCGAATAAATCGGATGATAGACCGATATAAAAGTCATAAGGCTCTTTGAACGTACATTGTCCGCTGATTTTGCTTCAAGTGGAACAATTTCGCCATCTCTGTCCTGAAACACGAAATCAAGCTCTGCTTTGCCAGGGGTCCCCCAATAATATGGATCGAATCCGTTCACAATAAGCGACTGCATGATATAGTTTTCAGCTAAAGCCCCTTTAAAACTATTGAAACTTTGCGAACCATTTATTACAGCACTAGCGGAGATGCCGAATTTTGAGCAAAGAAGGCCTGTATCCATCATATAAACTTTGAAAGAATTGTTATCAGCATAAACGGAAAGCGGCATTTTCCCTTCCGTGACGCGTACACATTTATTGATCACACCGGCGCTTTTCAACCAGTCCAGCGATGTTTTAAATTCATAAGCGCGAGCTCCTGATTTAATCACTTTATATTGAAATTTACGATTTTCCTTGGCAAGTTGTGAAGGAATACTCGACCATGCAGCCATGATTTTTGTGGTTTCCTGGGGTGAAGCATATTTCGCCATATCGGCAATGTAAGAATCATTCAACGACTTCTGGGTTGCGACAACAAAATTAAAATCCTTGGTTTCAACATATTCAGAAACGACTCCCGGCATTCCGCCTACAAACAGATACGTTTTATACAAATCCATCGCGGTTCCATGAAGCGAAAGCGGTGAAAAATCAGAGAAGGACTCTTTTATCAGTGCGCATAATTTTTCATTGCCAGTAGCCAGTAAAAATTCTTCGAAGTCAAGGGGATACATCGTTAAAAGATTAACTTTACCCACCGGGAAAGAATATTTTTCGCGATTCAGAGCAACGCCAAGCAAGCTGCCTGCTGCAATAATATGGTATTCAGGAGCATTTTCACAAAAATATTTAAGAGAAGTCAATGCACGTTCAGATGCCTGAATCTCATCAAAGATAATCAGCGTATCCCCTTTAAGGATGGATTGTCCTGAATTTGCTGCGAGCTCACGAACAATGCGTTCGGGGTTCAAATCGCGCTCAAAAATTGCTGTGATTTCCGTTGAATCCTCAAGATTGAAATAGGCTGTGTTTTTATAATACTGCTTACCGAAGGTCAAGGCTGTATAAGTCTTGCCAACCTGTCTTGCCCCATTAATGATCAATGGCATTCTTCTCGGATTTTCTTTCCATTCAATGAGCTTTTTAACAATTAAACGTTCCATAAAGTGTTATCTCCATACACTTATTATACCCATATTAATGCTAAAGTCAATCATATTATCAAATTCAGTGGAAGAAGATTGTTTCCGGCCTATTTATGCTCTTTTTCAGCATCCCTATTCATAATCTTCTCCTGATGCTTCCCTGATGGAGAACAAGAAACAAAATTCCCATCCCAATGGAAACCCCTGTGGCTACAATCCTACCGTAAACACTTATAATTGCCATCTTTAATATTAATAACAATAGGTATACAATAATCATATAAAGATTTTTGAATAAATGCACTGGTTTGACATACAAGCAAAATCCGAGCATAAATAGATGCAGTTTGATTTATTACTAATGACAGGAGGAGAAATGAAATGAGCATACAACAAAATATTCTGTTATCTGGAATCATCATGGCCATCACGATCGTCATCGGAATCTGGCTCAGCCGTTCGGGAAAACCGTATAATAACGTTGTTTTAACCGTCCACAAATTGATCGTCCTTGTAAACATCGTTTTCGCGGTTCTTTTGTTTATCAATATATATAAAACCGCCATTGTGGGGAGCTTCCTGATCACTCTTACCTCCATTGCCGGACTTTCTGTCCTGTCCTTGCTTGCCACAGGAGCGGTCATGAGTATAAAGAAAACGTCCACCACCCTTTTGCGGGTCATCCATATCCTCGGAACGGTTCTGGTCTTTGCCTCCACCGTTGTAATCCTGTATCTGATGGTTTAAAACAAATGACTGCTGCCTTGCATCATCAGCATTGGAATATTCACAAAATTAATAATAGTAACGGTAGTTTATTGGTATAATTTAAATTAGTAATTGGTTTGAAAGGAATATCATAACGGGTTCCTTTAAATGCATGATTATATAAAATATATGATTATATAAAATGAATTGATCTGAAATGGAGAAAACAACAATGGATTCTTCGACGATTGACAAAATACTCCAGTTCCGCGATGAGAGAAACTGGAAACAATTCCACACACCCCGCGACCTTGCGATCTCCGTTTCTTTGGAGGCCGCAGAATTATTGGAACATTTTCAATGGAATCCATCCGACGAAGACATCGCCGCAAAACGAGAAGAAATCTCCGAAGAGCTTGCGGATGTCTTGATTTACTGCGTGTACCTGTCCGACACGCTTCATCTTGACCTTGATAAAATCGTCTGCGATAAAATCGACAAAAATTCCCAGAAATATTCCATCGAAAAAGCCTTCGGGAACAACAAAAAATACGTTGAACTGGAGGACCGAAAAGATGATCGTCTATCAAAGCAGCGCCCGTGAGTTCCGGAATTCCGTTGACGATAATCGGATTGTCGTTGAAATCGAAAAACAATTCGTAGAAAAATATGGCAGACGAGTCAATGAAAGCGAGAAAAATTCTTGGAACAATTCGCTTCATTTCATGGAAACCATCGTCCGGAATTCCAATGTGGCGGATGACTGCGGCGTTCTGATCGAATACGGAATCCCGTCGACCAGCAAGCGGATCGACTTTGTCATTTCGGGACACGACCAGGAAGACGATGCGAATTTTGTCATCATTGAATTGAAACAATGGAGCAAAGCTGCGGCGACAGATAAATTCAACGTCGTGCAGTCTTTCGTCGGCGGAAACACCCGCGAATTGACACATCCATCCTACCAGGCATGGTCCTACAAGCAGCAAATTGCGGATATGAATGAAGCGGTTTATACCCAAAATATCATCGGGCATTCCTGTGCCTATCTTCATAACTACACCGAAACAAAACCCGAACCGCTCAGACAGCAGCAATACGCGGAAATCATCAGGGAATCCCCTATTTATTTCGCTCAGGATACGAAAAAATTGCAGGATTTTCTCTATAAACATGTCGGCAGGGGGAAAGGACTGGAGATTCTGTACCGCATCGAAAACGGTAAAATCAAACCTTCCAAGAAACTGATTGATTATGTCTCCTCCATGTTTGCGGGAAACAAGGAATTCGTCCTGCTGGATGAACAGCTCATCGCATACTCCAATATTCTTTATGCAGCGCGAGAAGCGAAAAACAGAACGACCATTATCGTGAAAGGCGGCCCCGGAACCGGGAAATCCGTCATCTCCATGAATGCCTTCGGGGAATTGCTCAAAGACGAAAACAACATCAAATTCGTTGCGCCGAACACCTCTTTCAGAACTGTGATTCTTGACCGCCTGGTAAAAAACAAAAAACATGGTCCGCTAAGAATGTCGAGCCTGTTTACCGGCTCCGGTTCTTTTTATAACACTTCCGAAAAGACATTTGATGTTATCATCGTCGACGAAGCGCACCGGCTAAAAGGCAAAGGGGCCTACATGTACCATGGGGTGAATCAAGTCGAGGACATCATTCATGCGTCTAATATCAATGTATTTTTTATCGACGACAACCAACGAATCCGTCCGGACGACATCGGTTCAGCGGATGAAATCAAACGAATCGCAAAATTATACCAATCAAAAATTATCGAACTGGAACTGGAAGCCCAATTCCGCTGCGCCGGTGCGGAAGGATTCATCAACTGGGTCGACCATACGCTGCAAATCCGCGATACAGCGAACTTTGACGGGTGGGACAAAGAAACCTTTGACTTTGAAATCTGCGATTCTCCGCACGATGTTTACGACAAGATTTGCGAGCATAACGGAAATGGCAATAACGCCAGAATGCTTGCAGGATATGCCTGGAAATGGACAGCAGAAGAAGATGGGAACAACAACGCGCAAATCGAGGATGTCACAATTGACGACCATGACTTCCACATGCCGTGGAATTCCAGGAAAGACCAATATAGGTGGGCTATACATGAAGATGGAGTAACACAGATCGGCTGCATCCATACCTCGCAAGGACTGGAATTTGATTATGTAGGAGTCATCATCGGGAATGATTTGAAATACAATCCTCTGACGAAAGAACTGTATGGCTCCTATGAAAATTATTACGATTCATCCAGAAAAAAAGGTCTTAAAAGCAACCCGGAGGAATTGACCAAACTGGTGAAGAACATTTACAAGGTGCTCCTGTCGAGAGGGATGAAAGGGTGTTACGTGTATTGCTGTGATAAGGAATTGGAAGGGTATTTGAGGGGGAGATTGGGGTAGAGGTTGTAGTGGGAAAAAGTGGGAAGAAATGGAAGAGAGATCATACGGATTAGGCTAATAATGGGAAGTTAACAAAGCCAAGGATTATAGCAATAATGGGAAACCAAATAGTAAGGGGAATTTATATAAAGGGTGGTGAGAAACATGAAATGCGACCATTGTAAAGACACAGGAAAATATAAAGAGCCAAAAAACAAGGAATTATTTAACCAGATAGTTGATACAGAAATGGAGAAAGCTTATTTTGTCAACGGTGCTATGGCAGTAGAAAAAGCTTATAAAGAAGTTGGTTATACTTTAGTTGATTGCCCTTATTGCAAAAAAGCTTAGTTGAACATACTGGGCGTTTTTGCTCGTGATTGTAAATTCCTGTTAATATCAAATCGCGAATTGCATCTAATGTTTATGAAAGACATGAATACACTTTTCAGGGAGGACGCAATGTCTGTATTCAATGATTTTGATGAAATTATGAACTATGCTCATTTTTGGAATTGGGCGCCGGATTGGAATGTTGCAAAAGAAATTTATGAAAAAGCTCCGGATTCTTATTCCGTACTAACACCATTTGCATATTCATATTTGGAAGAAATGATTCGGACAACTACGTCTGATTACGGGTTGCCTTTGTTTAATCATAATAAACAGCCAGTTAAAGTGAGAGTTGGAATGAGCCTCATTAAACTTGCAATGGAAGAGAATCAAGACGATCCAGAATATGTAAAACTACTTGAGAGTGTAAAAAAACACTTTAAATACACACACATTAATAATGACGAAAATGGTCGAAACAGAGTTATGCATGGTCATGTCCATCCTCGTTTTTGGAGTAAAGAATCTTTTGAACAGCTTGTACACGATATAGCAGAGCTTTCGAAATTTTCTAAGTTTTGATACTGTGAGTTGCCCATTATATTTAAACTGGGCAAGTCAGGGTCCTTGGTGCCTAGCCTTGATAATAGCTATAACATGAAATTCGCTTGAACAAGAGAGTTTGTCTTGGTAAATATTAAAAAGGAGACAAAGATGAGAATATACAAATGGCTTATATGTATTACACTTCCGCTATCAGTTATTTCGTTTGTCTTAGCGTTTCTACAAAGCAATGACCGTTCAAATAGTTTTCTATTTAGGGGCTGCCGAGCAACCCCGGGTTTATGCAGTATACTCTGACAATGGTTGGC
>CAZJXH010000096.1:0-12482 GCA_964549475.1 uncultured Oscillospiraceae bacterium | reverse complement strand
GCCTCGAATTTCTTTCATCACTTGAAGCGCAGTACCTTTCGATTTCTGATCAATCTTTTTGATGCCACGGGGTTGGGTGTCTTTTGTATAATCGGAGTAAATGCCGCGTTTGAGGCAGGATATTCCCATAACCTGTTTTTATCCGTTTTTACGGGAGTGATCACCGGAATCGGGGGCGGGATTCTTCGGGATCTCCTGGTCAACCGCAAGCCCATCGTATTGTACAAGGAGATTTATGCGCTTGCAGCAATCATTGGATGTATTGTTTATACCGTTTTATGGCTTTATATTCCAAAAAGCATCGCCATGCTTTTTTGTGTTTTCCTCATCATTCTGATTCGAATGATTTCGATAAAAATGAATCTTGGCATGCAATTCAAGAAAAGCGATTCCGGAAAAATCAATTTTAAATTCCGCGAATAACCGCTTGTTTTCTGCTTGTTCCACTCTGCCGCTATTCTATTTTCTCTTTTTTATATATTGTTTTGCACATTTTTTGTTTTGCACATTTTATTCTGTCTGCCCTATTCTGCCTGTTCGATTTTACCGGCCGGTTTCCCTTCTTTCCTCTTCCTGTCTTTCTTGCGTGTGCTGAAAAAAGAAATCACCAGGAATGCCATGATAAAACAGCCCAGAAACCCAATAAGAGGAAAGACATACGATACAATGTTCACAAAGCCGACACGGCTTGCCACAAAAAAGGCCGCTGTCAAAGCCACCGCAACAACCCAGTGCCGGATGTGCGCCAGGCCCTTGATCCGCACCACCCGGCAGAAAGTGCTGAAGAAGCAGGAAATTGCCGCACAGCAGGCCGCGAGCAGAAGCGATACTAAATAGAAACAGGAAATGGCCGGTGATATCATCTTCCCGACCTGTGCCATCGGCAATACACCGATCCCCTCGATGGCTGTCTGCCGGATCATGGCTAAGAATTGCAATAAGATAAGGATGGACAGCACCAGAGGCGGGAAAACCGAGCTGAATCCGATCTGGCGGTTGGATTTCATCCGATTCTTCAAAGAAGATAAGACCCCGAAAATAATCAGCATATTATAAGAGATATAAATCATTCCGTAGACCAGCCAGTTATCCCAGAGGCTGAACGGATGCACAGAAGGAGCCGCAGCCACATGGGAGGGTAGAAAAAACGATGCGATGCAGACCAGGCATATGCTGATCACGAAAATAGGCACTACAATCCGCATGAATCCGGCAACAAGCGAGATATTTTTTACTAAAACCGCTACAATCAGCACAACGGTACAGACGATGCTTCCAACATAGGTCGGAACCCAGAAGAGCTGCCGTACAATGGTCCCGGTTGCCGCGATCATCGAAATGACGATCGTCGAGATGAAAAAAGTAATGACCAGGTCCACCATTTTCTTCACCGGTTTGCAGTTGAAAGAGACAATGATGGACTCATATGTTTCGGTATTGTTCTTTTTTTGCACATATAAAAAGGCATAGGAAAAAAGGCCGATCAACAAGGGGTAAAGCAGTACGGAAATAAAGCTCCTCCATCCGAAGCGGATGAAAAACTGATAGACCTCCTGTCCGGATGAAAATCCGACTCCTGTGATTGAAGCGATAATCATCACACTAGCGCCAAGTGTGTCTTCTCCTGTCGAACGTTTTTTCATATATTGCCATTCTCTGTGATACAATCCATGATTTTCCGCTCTAGAAAGATAGAGCAAATAAATACATCTTGTACTCTGCCCTTATCCTTGTTTTTTTAGCAGTTTCTCTGCGGCACGAACGAGAATATCGCCGCAATTCTCTCCCAGCATGGAGGTGTCGGTCTCATAGCCGCCTTCCGCCAAGGACTCCTTCGTATAGATATATCCCGGCGCCGCTCCGTTTGCCAGTTCAAAAACAAACGTGTTTTTATACGGAGAGTCTTTTTTTATTTGAAGGCCGAATTCAACAAAAACCTCGCCTTGCAGTCCGAGGATCCGATGATCGCCGATGCCGATGACCTGTATCTCCATCGGAACCTCATCCGAAAGCAATTCAGGAGTGATTCCCTTTTCTTTCAGAATAATATAGCCAAGAATGTCCTCCGCTCCAAAAACTTTCAATTCCGCATTTCTTACATCAATGTAGGATGCGTTTGCATTTTGCAGTTCATGAAATCGGTCCGTTGTCCTTTTTACATTTGCCTCCGCGATCGCTTTGGGCGGATAGATCTTTAGTTCCAAGTCCGTTTCCAAAGACTGGACCATCAGTTTCAGGTCGGATTGAAGATTCATCTTGTTCAACACATGATTGACCTCGACGCCGATGGTCGTGCCAACCCGGCACGCTTCCTCGTAGTTCTGTCCATCCCTGAAGTATCTGCTGCTCTGGTTTCCCGAGGTGCCCTGTGCAAAAAGGGTCACAATGCCCGGTCTTGTCCATGACAGGTATTTCTTGATATATCCTGGATAATCTGCTGTGACAACGGTGCTTTCCGCATGAATAAAAGTCGGGTGGAGCGCATATTCCACCAGGCAGCCTTTCCATTCGCCTTTATCATTCTGGACACCGATCACGCACACAGACGGATCGGCAAGGCCTGACGGTTCGCGGCGGTTTCCGCCCACGCCCTGATCCCTGCCGCAATGTCCTGTGCCAACGCCGACTTTTGCATCAAATGTATTTCTGCTTGCATCAGCAATCAGATCAAAAAGCTTGTTCTGCAGATCTGCCACGTATTCCGGATCCGAGCTCATTCCTTTTTCCAGGGATTCAAGATCCAGCCTTCCCGCCGCCCATGGCGCGGAATGCGTATGGGAACAGCAAAGCATGATGTTTTTCCCCGGTATGCCTAAAGCGGCTTCCACTTTTGCCCTTAATTCTTTGACGTATTTCTTGGAGTAAAAAAGAAGGTCCATGGTGACGATAGCGATCTTCGTATTGCCGTCGTCAAGGTAGATGCATGCCGCATAAAGCGGGTCATGGACGCCGGTGTTGTATCTGGGGCAGTGGGGATACCCTGCCAGCTCGAGTCCTTGTTTCGGCGAGATGTCCACCTTGCCAACCCCGGCTTTTAATTTTAATTGTTCTTTCATCATGAACGACTCCTCTCAAAGGGCAATTCTGATCAGGATAGACCTGTATGATCCTTCTTTGCCATATATCCGTGTATCATAAGAAAATCCGCACCGGATTATTTTCCTTATTATACCCTTCTTTCTGCTTTTTTAACATGTTAAAAATCAGCGATTGAAAGAAACACATGCATGATTTTAATAATTCCCTTCAATTTTCTTCCGATTCTCTTTCAATTCGCTTGTAACAATCATCAAATAAAGATACAATCAAAGTAGAATACCAAAATAGATCCTGCAGGAGCGAAAGAATGAAAAGTCACAGCAGTTCCCCGAATGAGTGGAATATCACAACCCAGGTAGGTCCGATGTCGTTCAACGTCATCATCAATTCTGCATTCTTTAATTATAACACACACCAGTCGAGCGAGAGACACCGGCATGCCACTTCTGAATTCCATTTTATCACAGAAGGCTCGGGCATCATCTCTACGGACGATGCGCAGTATGAAATTTCGCCGGACAGCTTCTATCTTATTCAAGCAGGAGTCTACCATAAGCTGAAAGGGGAGATTTCGAATCCGATTCATCGGCACAGCTGCCGATTTGAATTTGAACTGTCGAACAATCCGGAAGCGGAATATTCAAAGGAGGAAATCAAACGTTTCGTTGAGATCCTGTCGAATACCCCGTTTTTCTATTCAAGAAATTCAAATCGTCTAAAACCTCTTATATGCGAGATCCAGTATGAATTAAAGCAAAAGCCGCTTGGTTATTACATGAAGGTGAAATCCCTGTTTTCGCTGTTATTCATCAATATCATCCGGGAAATCTCCATGGAGAAAAAATACAAGTCTGTCACACAGTCGTCCGAAACGCATCTGGCAAACAGACTGAGCATCATCGAGAATTTTTTTGATTTGAATTATGACTATAAACCGGCAGCCAGGGAATTGTGCGAGCTGATCCATTTAAGCAGCAGCCAGTTGAACCGTTTCTTAAAGAAAAAATACAATATGACGTTCAAACAAAAGCACATCGAGCGGCAGATCGAATCTGCAAAGGACATGCTGGTCAATTCCGATCTTCCCATCCGGGAGATCGCAGAAAAAATGGGATATGCCTCGGAAGGCAATTTCACGGCCTTTTTTAAACGGGTGCTCGGGGTGAGTCCCAAGGTTTTCAGGAAACAGAGCAGACTTCAGGGTATGTGAAAATTCCGCAAAGTCTCTCCTCGCAGGAATTGTCTTTCAAATCTTGATTATCCGACGCCGTTTTGTGTCCGCAGCAATCGCATGATGTCCGTAACCGTATCATACAGATCGGACTTGCAGCGAAGCTTTGCTTCTTTGAAAGGGATGGCCGTTCGGTTGATGCTGAAAACCGCGCTGATTCCTTTGCTGTATACCTGTTCGATATCATTGCCCACATCTCCGACGACAGCGATGACAGGCACATTTTTATTCAGCGCTCTTTCGGCAATGCCCATTGGAACCTTGCCACGCAGACTCTGCCCGTCGATTTTCCCTTCTCCGGTGATGATCCAGTCGGTATCTTCGATAATATGGTCGAAATTCACGGTATCCAGGATAATCCGGATTCCCGGCATCAGCTTTGCTCCCGCAAAAGCCACCAGGCCTGCGCCAAGCCCTCCGGCGGCACCCGCACCCGGAATCGCCTGCACATCCAGTCCAAGGTCCTGCTGAACTATATTTGCATAATGCTTCAGATTGTTATCGAGAAATGCCACCATTTCAGGGGTTGCCCCTTTCTGCGGTCCGAAAATGCAGGCTGCTCCCGATGGTCCATAGAGCGGGTTGTCAACATCGCAGGCTGCAAGGATCTCACACTCGTCCAGTCTTTGATCCCTGTCCGTCTGGTCAATGTGATGCAGTTTTTCCAGTCCGCCACCGGTCAGTGGAATCTCCTTTCCGGAAGCATCGAGAAATCGAACGCCCAGTGCGGCGGCCATTCCAACGCCACCGTCATTTGTTGCGCTGCCTCCGATCCCGATGATGATTTTTCGACACCCTCTGGAAAGCGCATTTTTCATGAGTTCTCCCGTGCCATATGTCGTCGTCAGCCAGGGGTCTTTATCGTCTCCGGCCAGCGGGAGTCCGGAGGCCGCTGCCATTTCAATCACCGCAGTGGTTTTATCCGGCAGGATTCCATAAAAAGCATCCACTTCGCCAAAAAGCGGCCCTTTTACTCTCGCATGGATCCGATCGCCGCCGATCGCTGATAAAAAAGCGTCCACTGTTCCCTCCCCGCCGTCCGCAATGGGGATCTTTACCGTCTTGATGTCCGGGAATATGGATTTTACAGCGTTTTCCACAATATTGCACACTTCGATGGAGCTCATTGTTCCTTTAAAAGAATCTGGTGCGATGACAATTTTTTTAATCATGAATCCACCCTCCTTAACCAAGCACCGGAATCACCACGGGACCCTCGGGGATTATGCTGATGCTGGCGTCTTTTCCTTTAATCTTTAAAGCAATTTCAAGCGCTTCATCCATATTCGCGGCATAGACAAAAAACATGCTTTCCACTTCTTCTTTTTTCATGGTGTCATTGACCAGGATGATCGTGCATTTTTGCAGAGCCCGTGCAAGGATCTGCGCCTGCCACTTGTCGATCTCATTCGGCGGTGCGGACAATTTTGCATTCAGAGCCTCGATGGACGATCCGCTTTGCATCAGTTCCCTGAAGCATTTATGCCCGACTCCGTCAAGGCATTGGGCAGCCACGATGATCACACCTCCCCGGGGGACCACTCTGGATGCAATGTCGATTCCCTTGACCACCTGGTACAGGTTCCGGTCCAGCGGATAACCGTTGTTGCTTGTAACAACGATATCCGTCGAATGGACCTTGACCGACATCGTTTCTTTCACAAACTCGCATCCTTTCAGATGGGCATCAACAGGATCCCCGGCAAAAGCACCGATGATTTTTTTTTCTTTGTTTAATGCGACATTGAGGATGAACCCGAGTTTGGCTTTCTTCACTGCTTCGACGCATTCGGCATGAATGGGATTCTTATCCAGATTTGCTGCGCAAGAATGGACATCGGCGATGTTGACCGGATTATGGTTTTTCATGATGGTTTCTGCTCCTGCCACACCCGGCAGGATGCTTTTTCTTCCGCCGCTGAATCCGGCAAAAAAGTGCGTTTCAATGAACCCTTCGGCGATTACCAGATCGCTTTCCAAAACCAGCCGGTTCAGCCATAATTCATTGCCCGATTCCATTTTCCCATAATAAGCCAGTTGGCTTTCGTCAGTCGCCACATGATTCACGATCTTATAGTTTTCGACTGTTTCACGCCCGAATTGCTCGACAATCTCTTCCGGTGTCATCTTCCGGTGAAGGCCGGTTGCAATCAGGATTGTGATGTCGTACTCGGAGGCGGGACGACCGAGCGCTTCCAGAATGGCTGGAATGGTAATTTTGCTCGGAAGCGGGCGGGTATTATCGTCGGTTATAATCAGGATGGATTTGACATCCTTTGAAAGTTCCTTTAAAGAAGCGCTGTGAATGGGATGGTTCAATGCATCGCGAACCACTGCCAGCTGGTCCTCCGCTTGATGCACTCTCGGCTCGATCAGCTGGATCTCCCGGCTGTGCGGCGGGGTGAATGGAATCGTTCCTTTCCCGTATTGCAGATAATATTCTTTCAATGCTTTTCCCTCCTTTAATGGATTACTGAGTGGTGCAGTCCTTTTCCTGTTCAGAAAATGCCTGATGTGCGATTCTCTTTTGATAAGGAGCGTTTTTTCGTCCTACTTTACATCTTCCAGTTGCGCTAAAAGGGATGCTTTAGAAGATTCGACATGCGCTTTCATAACGGCTTCCGTTTCGTTGGCGTTTTGTGCCTCCATCAATTCCACCAGTCTTTCATGGTAATGAAAAGACGTTCGGACAGTCTCCTTTGAATAATTGGTTCTTTTAATATATCCTTTTAATATACTTTTGATCGTGATATATGCACCCAGCAGAATATCGTTTCGGGATGCCTCGCCTATCGCCAGATGGAAGTCCGCATCCAGTTCGGAAAAATTGTCTCCATTGTTCTCCTCCACGACTGTCCGCATTTTTTCGATCAATTCTTTCAAATGGCATAGTTCCATATCCGTCCGGTTCATTGCCGCAAGATGTGCGGTGCCGGCTTCAATGTACAGGCGCGCGTCATAAATCTGGTTGATGCTCATCCGGTCGAATGCGATCATAGAGAAAAGCGGTTTCATCAGCGTGCTCATGTCCACCCGGTTGACAAAGGTGCCTTCCCCCTGTCTGATCATTACCACCCCCATTGAATTCAGCTTTTTGAACGCCTCGCGGACCGTTACCCGGCTGACACCGAAACTATCCATGAAGACATTCTCGGACGGGAGACGCTGTCCTTGTATATATTCTCCATTGATGATCATCGAAAGCATCGCATCCACTACGGTATCGCATTTGGTCTTGGACTTGATCCGGGTTATTCCTGCCATTGGCGGCGTTCCTTCTTTCTTCTCTCTGAATGGGCTTTTATCAAATATGTGTTTTTATCAAAATGTGTTTTTTATCGGATCGGTTTAAACGTATGATGATATGATGATAAAGGATAAATTCTACTGTGTCAAGAATATTTTTCTCTGCGTCAAGGGTGTCTTCCCGCTCATTCCATACAGGTTCCACAAACAGAAAACTCCCGTCAATGGATCCTTTGCAGGATATGAATTGAAGGGAGTCTTTCTATTTGAAATTCTATCGCCATGGCATAGGGATGGAATTTCATCTCATGGATTGTCCGGTGGTGTCATGCCTCAAAAGCCTGTTCCAGGTCCGCAATAATATCGTCGATATGCTCGGTTCCGATGGAAAGACGGATCGTGTTCGGCTTGATCCCCTGATCGAGCAGTTCCTCCGGACTAAGCTGGGAGTGTGTCGTGCTGGCCGGATGGATGACCAGGGATTTCACATCTGCCACATTGGCAAGCAGCGAGAAAATCTCGAGTTTGTCGATGAAGGCTTTTGCTCTGTCCGCATCGCCTTTGATTTCAAAGGTGAAAATCGAACCGGCTCCGTTGGGGTAATACTTCTGATACAGTGCATGGTCGGGATGGCTCCTGAGTGCGGGATGGTTCACCGCTTCGACCTGCGGGTGCTTCGAGAGATAGTCGACCACTTTGAGCGCATTGGACACATGGCGTTCGACGCGGAGGGACAGCGTCTCAAGGCCTTGCAGGAACAGGAAGGAATGGAACGGACTGACCGTTGCGCCGGTATCCCGAAGCAGAGTCACCCGGATTTTCATGATGTAGGCGAGGTTTCCGACCGCTTGAGTGAATACGACGCCGTGGTAGCTCGGGTTCGGCTTGGAAAGCCCGGGGAATTTGTCGTTCGCGGCCCAGTCGAATTTGCCGGAATCCACGATGACGCCGCCGATGGCGGTGCCATGGCCGCCGATGAATTTCGTCGCCGAATGGATGACGACGTCGGCGCCATGTTCGATTGGACGGAACAGGTAAGGGGTGGCGAATGTGTTGTCAACAAGCAGCGGAATACCGTTCTTATGCGCAAGTGCCGCAATCGCGTCGATGTCAACGATAGTGGAATTCGGATTGCCCAGGGTTTCAACGAAGATCGCCTTCGTATTGGGCTTGATGGCTTTGCGGAAATTCTCCAGATCGCTTCCGTCCACAAAAGGGGTTTCGATGCCGAAATCCGGAAGCGTATGGGCGAGAAGGTTGTACGAGCCGCCGTAGATGCGCTTGTCGGAAACGATATGGTCCCCCGCATGCGCAATATTCTGGATGGAATAAGTCACAGCCGCCGCGCCGGACGCCGTCGCCAGGGCTGCAGCGCCACCTTCGAGAGCGGCGATGCGCTGTTCGAACACATCCGATGTCGGATTCATGAGCCTTGTGTAGATGTTGCCGCCTTCGGACAATCCGAACCGGCCGGCTGCCTGGGCGGAATTCGCAAAGACATAGGAGGAGGTCGCATAGATCGGTACCGCTCTTGCATCCGTTGCGGAATCAGGTTTTTCCTGTCCGACATGAAGCTGCAGGGTTTCAAATTTGTATTTCTTATTACTCATTGTAAGTTCCTTCTTTCATCGATTTGATTCGAATATTGAATTCATATTTTCGTTATTTCAATTTTCAAAGAGTGTCCCTCTCGTATGGTTCCTTACAACAGCACATTCGCCCGTTTCGATAGTTCTTGCGAAGCATGATAAATACCACTGAATACATAATATATGCCTCCTTCGTTGTTTTTAACGATTTCCTGTCGATTTCCCGTTGTTTTACAAATTGCTATTCTGCGAACAGCGGGGTCGAAAGATACCGGTCCCCGGTGTCAGGAAGAAGGACAACGATTGATTTCTCTTCGTTTCCGGGACGTTTTGCAATTTCGATCGCCGCCCATACCGCAGCTCCGGAAGATATTCCCACTAGAATGCCTTCTTTTTTCGCGATCTCTTTACCCGTTTTGAACGCATCCTCGTTTTCAACACGGATAATCTCATCATAGATGGATGTGTTGAGCACACTCGGTACAAATCCTGCACCGATCCCCTGGATCTTATGCCGACCGCTTCTTCCTTCGGATAAGACCGGAGATCCGGCCGGCTCGACTGCGATCACCTTGATTCTCGGATTTTTGGATTTCAGATACTCGCCCACTCCGGTTATCGTTCCGCCTGTGCCGACACCGGCGATAAAAAAGTCCACTTTGCCATCGGTCTGATCCCAGATTTCCGGCCCTGTTGTCGCCTTGTGGATCGCAGGATTGGCGGGATTGTCAAATTGTCCCGGAATAAAGCTGTTCGGAATGGTTCCAGCCAGCTCTTCCGCCTTGGCGATGGCGCCTTTCATCCCGAGGGCGCCCTCTGTCAGGACAAGCTCCGCACCGTACGCTTTTAGAAGCGTTCTGCGTTCAACGCTCATTGTCTCCGGCATGGTGAGGATGATCCGGTATCCTTTCGATGCGGCAACCGCCGCCAGTCCGATTCCGGTATTCCCGCTCGTTGGTTCGATGATGACAGAATCCGGCTTTAAAAGCCCTTTGCCTTCGGCATCCTCGATCATCGCTTTTGCGATTCTGTCCTTGACGCTTCCCGCAGGATTGAAGTATTCCAGCTTTGCAATAATTCTTGCAGACAGGTTGTTATTCTTCTCCACATTGACGAGTTCCAGCACAGGTGTATTTCCAATCAGTTCCACAAAGCTCTTTTTAATTTCAGACATAAAATTCACGACCTTTCAAAATATTATCCGTATTACTCAATATTATTCATTGTCATTATATTATTATGCATATTACAATTATATATAATTATTGCATATGCTGCTACTGGTCAGGCAAGTATGATTCTTATCCTCTGCAACATCGCTTGTTTACAGCATTTTGTCCGATAAGCCGACGTATGCTTCCGTTTCTTTTTCCTTTTATCATTGCGGCCTCCTTTATTGTATATATATCATATATGTTTAGTATGATTTAAGTATATACAGAGATTATTTGTTTGTCAATAGGGATTGTAAAAATAATCCAGTGTTTTTCAACCCCTAAATTGCCCCTCAATTACCAAAGTAAAATCCACCCCCCTCCTGCAGGCATAGAATTTAATAAAGTAAATCCGTGCAACATGGGTGCAACATGGGGACGGTTCTTATATTTCATAAACAAAACAAAATGAAATATAAGAACCGTCCCCATGTTGCACTGAATGGATTGTGATTGACGGCAATGCTGTCATACAGAAATTTAGCCAGCGGTATCCTATGGAATCAGAGGGTACAGGGCACTAGCGCATCAATAGCCTTAATGGCCTCTGCATATATGCAGATCGCATTTTTAAGCTTTTCTAATTCGACATATTCATCCGGCTGGTGCCCTCTTCCTCTTTCCGGTCCGAATTTATTCCCCGAATGTGGAATCCCCGGCCCATAACCAACTGCGTGATTGAGCTTTCTTGCATAGGTACCGCCTCCCATTATATACGGCTCTAAAGAAAGACCCAGCTGCTTATTACAGATATCGGTCAATCGCTTAATGATCGGTTCTTCTTTATTCACGAAAGCAGGTGGACTGTCTTTTATTTTTATTATAGTAAAATCATATTTTTTCAGTACCGCAGTAATCTGATTCACCATTTTCTCTCTATTGGCAGTAATTGGATAACGGATGTTGATGTTCTGACGAAATATATTGTCACAAGTCCTTGCGAACCCCCCCACATGGGTTAACTTCCCGGAAATGTCGTCCTCATAGGGTACTTTGATCCCGACTCCGTTATAATCTGCAAATAAACCGGCAATCGCTTCCATCAGTTTCCGGGCTCTCCCGTCAAGCAATCCGGATTGTTCAAGGATACAGGCAAGCTTTGTCTGAGCACTGTCAGAGCCCTCCGGAAATGCTGCATGTGCTGCAATTCCTTTCGCAGATATTCTATAATTGTTATTGCCGCAGTTTTCAATATTATCGATATTCTTCCCCTTTAAGGCTTTCCGGATGGCGGTTTCTTCACCTTCAATAATTGCATAGGCATCCCTCGGTACTGAATTTGAAGCTACTCCAGAACTGAATTCCTTCAATATGCTGGATTTCAGATCATACTCTGCATCAATTTCCATAATGCCTTTTTCTCCATAACAGACCGGGAATGCCGCATCCGGTGTAAACGAAAATACGGGCATAGGATTATTATTGATATAATATTGGATGTCATTCATCCCGCATTCTTCATTACAGCCAAAAAACAGGCGTATTGAATGTCTTGGCCTCCATCCACTGTCTTTTAAATAATTCAGGGCATATAAGGAAGCCATAGCGGGGCCTTTATTATATGCTGTTCCTCTCCCGATAATGCAATCCTCCTCCACAACAGCCTGATACGGTTCATACTCCCAGCCGGTTCCTTCCGGTACTACATCCAGATGGCTGAAAACACCGATCTCATGATCCGTGTCGCCCTTCCATAACAAGGTGCCACAATAATTTTCATGGTTTTTTCCCTCAAATCCCATACGGCGTACAATCTTCAATGCTTTTTCAAGCACATGAAGGCATGTTTCTCCAAAAGGTTTTTGGGGATCTCCTGTTTCCACACTGACACTAGGTATATTTACCAGATCAATAATGTCTGTAATAAATTGATCCATGTGTTCCTCTATCCAGACATCCAGATTTATATTTTCCATATTATCCGCTTCTTTCAATTATTTTTTACATAAATGGCAAGCAACACAATGCCCGTTCCCTAAATCCGTCATGACTGGTGCGTCCGTTTTACAGATTTCAGAAGCATAGCGGCATCTCGTATGGAAATGGCAGCCGCTTGGCGGGTTATAGGCACTTGGAACATCCCCCTCCAGAATAATCCGTTTTGTCTTCACGTCGGTATCCGGTACCAGAATCGAAGACAAGAGCGCCTGAGTATAAGGGTGC
>CAZJXH010000095.1:0-12735 GCA_964549475.1 uncultured Oscillospiraceae bacterium | reverse complement strand
TTTCTCCTTCATACCGGAATTTACTTCCCAGTGGAATTTACTTTTTCATTCAACCATCCTAGGACAATCGCTTACAAAAAGAACCGTCCCCATGTTCCACTAAAATGGGGTCAGCCCAAACCGTCCCCATGTTCCACCTCTGTTCCTATTCTATTTCTTTTCGCAAGTGATTGTTCCCTGGTTTCATCTGGAACTTTAATCCTGTTTATAGTACAATACATAATAAACGTTCTTATTGCTATAATTACGATTCCTATTGCGAATTGGAGTACAAAATGAAACCACGTAACATTGTGATCATCGGGAGCGGAATCGCCGGGCTTTCCGCTGCAAAGGCCGCCAGGAAACAAGATTCTCTTGCAAAGATAACGATTTTGAGCCAGGAATCCGACCCGCCTTTCTACCGCCTTCGCCTATGTGAGATGATCGGAAAAGACACGCCTTACGAGAGCTTTTATATTCATCCGCTGTCATGGTATCCCGAAAATGGAATTTCTTTGCTTCTTTCCCATCCGGTCCTGTCAATCAGCGATGAATCCAGGATTGTCTATACAAACAAAGAGGAATTCCCGTTTGATTCTCTGATCCTGGCGAGTGGAAGCACCTCTTTCATGCCGCCTTTTATCGGAAAGGACCGGCCCGGGATCCATACATTATGGGATATCCGGAATATTACACCCATAAACGAGGAGTTGAAGAAATGCCGTCATGCAGTGGTCATCGGCGGAGGGTTGCTCGGGCTTGAAACCGCTTATTGTATCCATCAGCTGAACATTCCCGTCACATTGGTCGAAGGGGCGCCCCGACTGCTTCCGAAACAGCTGGATGAGGAGGGATCTGCCGTTTTTACGAAAAGAGTAGAAAATCTTGGAATATCCGTCATAACCGGACAAAGTATCAGCGAATTTCGCGGCGACGGGCATATAGAGGAACTTGTCCTGGCAGACGGAAAAGTTCTTAAGGCGGACATTGTTGTTGTATCGGTCGGCGTAAGGCCAAACACCGGCATCTGCAGCGGCAGCGGTATTTTCATGGACCGATATATTCCGGTTAATGAAAAAATGCAGGTAAAGACACTTTTAAATCAATCGGCAGCTGATTCAACCAGCACGACGAGCTCTGTAAACACAGCGGAGACTACGAATCCCCCAGCATTAATGAAGATTTCGGATCATCTGTTTGCTGCAGGGGATGTCGCCTCTTTCCAGAATCAATGGTCCGGTCAATGGTCCGTCGCAGCCTTGCAAGGCCAGATCGCCGGCACGAATGCGGCAGGCGGGAATGCTGCTTATCAGATCGAGAATAGTCCTTATATTCTTAACACGATGGGAACACGAATTGTGGTCTCCGGAGACGGAATCCTTTCAGAAGGAGAACGTATTGAAATTTTACGAAACACCATTCCCGATACCGATTCTTATTTAAAGCTCGTTTTCAAAGACAACATATTAACAGGCGGGATCTTGATTGGTGATTATGCTCCAAAATTCGCGGCTCTTCAATCGCTCATAAAAAACAAAACAATAAAAAGTGCCGTTTTATCCGCCGATTTCTTTCCCCGGTGATTGCAGGACCCTTTTTCTCCGATTGCTTTTAGTGGAAAATTGTTATTTAAAAGCGTTGAACTGGCTCTGATACAGTTCGTAGTACTTTCCCTTCTGTGCAATCAATTCGTCATGGGATCCGCTTTCGAGAATGGATTTTTCGTCGATGTACATGATTTTCGTTACGCTCCTTATGGTGGATAAACGATGGGCGATGATAAAAGAGGTTCTCCCTTTCAATAAATTGTCCAGCCCTTTTTGAAGGGCTTTTTCTGTCTGGGTATCAATGCTTGCCGTCGCTTCATCCAGAATCAGAATTCTCGGGTCTGACAGCAGCGCTCTGGCAAAAGCCAGGAGCTGTTTCTCTCCTGCAGAAACACCGGCGCCCTGCTCATTAATAATTGTCTGATACCCTTCCGGGAATTTCATGATAAATTCGTGCGCACAGACGGCTTTTGCCGCATCGATGCATTCTTCATCCGTCGCATCCAGCCGGCCGTACCGGATGTTTTCCATAATCGTGCCGGGAAAGAGGAACGGATCCTGCAGCATGATTCCCATTTGTTTTCTCAAGGAATCCAAGGTCGCTTTCTTGATATCCATTCCATCGATATGAATCGTTCCTCCCTGTATATCGTAAAACCGGCATAACAAGTTGACGATCGTCGATTTTCCTGCGCCGGTCGGACCTACAAAAGCGATAGAATCGCCGGGCATTACCTCGAATGAGACCTTTTCCAGCACCGGAATCCCTTTTTCATACCAGAATGTCACATTTTTAAAGTCGATTTTTCCATCGATGACAGGAAGTTCCATTGCATCCGGCTCATCTGTAATGACAACCGGTTCATCCAGAAATTCAAATATTCTTTCAATATACGCCGCAGAATTCAGGATTTGATTATAAAAAGAAGAGAGGGTATTGATCGGCCCCCAAAAGCGTGAAACGTATCCCACAAACGCGACAATGATTCCCACATCCATCCTCTGTCCTGTAGAAGAAGCCAGCCAAAGGGCGCCCGCCGCATACAGGACGGCAATGGTCCCGTTGGTCACGATTTCAATATAAGGCCATAAAGCAAGATTGAGCATCACCGTATGAATCCAGGCGCTGCGATGATCCATCGACAGTTTGTGGAAAATCGTCCGGTTCTCTTCTTCCCGTACGAACGCTTGCGTCACTTTCATTCCGATAAGGCTCTCTTGCGTATAGGCATTGATGTTTGCGATCTTTCGGCTTAATTTTTGCTGCGCACGCCGCTGCATTCCCTTTATCAGCCACATTCCGCCGGCCAGAACCGGAATCCCCGCTAATGCGTACAAAGTCAGAGTCGGACTGATCAGCAGCATATATCCAACGATGATAAAAAGGCTGATCAATTCAACAATCACATTGACAACGCCATTGGAAAGAAGGTCACTGATATTGTTTACATAGTTCACGATACGAACCAGAATTTTCCCATGAGGACGGTCATCAAAGTAGGAAAACGGCAGTTTCTGCAAATGTCGGAACATGTCCAGCCGGATATCGTGGATAATGCCCTGGCCGACCTTGTTGATGATCTTCACCCGGATTGTCAATAATATCGCACAGATGATTACAATTCCTGTGAAAATGACGGACATCATGATAATCCCGTTTATGTCTTTATTAGGAATATAGGTATTGATGACCACCATTAGAATCATCGGAGAAAGCAGGTTCAATGTGCTGGAAATGATCATGATGGAAAGCGCAAACAATATTTTTTTAAGGTACGGTCTCATATATTTTGTGATTCGTTTGATTTGCGAGTAGTTGAAAGGGGTTTCCAGCTCCTCATCCACGTCAAATTTATTTCTGGCCATGGTCCTCCACCTCTCTTGTGTTTTGACTGTCAATGCTGTCGGCGAAGTCTTCCCGTTGCGGCTCAACGGATTTTTGGTCATACAATAGCCCGGACTGAGTCATGTAGACATCGTAATAGATTCCTTTTTTCTCAATCAATTCCTCATGTTTTCCACTTTCTACAATCTGTCCCTGGTCAAAAACAAGGATCTTGTCCGCTTTCCGAACGGAAGATATGCGGTGCGCTATGACAAAAACCGTTCGGTCGCTAAAAAATTCATCGAGTCCTTTCTGAATTTCGAATTCTGTTTCCATGTCAATCGCAGAGGTTGTGTCATCCAAAATCAATATGCTCGGGTTCATGCATAATGCTCTTGCCAATGCGATTCGCTGCCGCTGTCCGCCGGACAGCCCCACACCGCGTTCTCCTACGATGGTATCATACCCTTGTGTCATTCTTTCGATAAATCCGTTCGCCTGTGCAATCGTTGCCATCCGGTCAGCATCCTGCAGCGAGGCGCTGATTTTCCCATAAGCGATATTCCCTTCTACAGTATCAGAGAAAAGGAAGACTTCCTGCATGACAATCCCGATGTGGCTTCGAAGATCCTGTAAAGAATATTCTTTGATATTTTTCCCATCAATCAAAATCCGGCCTTGCGTGGCATCATAGAATCTCATGATCAAATTTACCAGAGTGGATTTCCCGCTTCCAGTCGCACCGATAATACCAATGGTCTCGCCCTTTTTTGCAATAAAAGAAACATCCTTTAAAACACATGTCCGCTCATCGGTTTTTTGATTGCCAGTCTTTCTTTCCCAGTCCGGTGACGTTCCTGGATACGCTTTACTTCCGGAATAATGGAAGAAAACATGGTCAAATACAACAGATTCCGAATTTTCAAAAGGTTGTTCATGAATCTCATGGTCTTTGGAAGAAACATCTGGTTTTTGAATCAATATTTCAATGATTTTATCCGCAGAAGAGGAGAATCGCTGGACTTCATTCACAAGGCCGCCCACAGACCGCATCGGATTGCTGATTACAAACAGCAGTCCATTAAACGTCACCAGTCCGCCCAGGGTCATCTGGCCTTTGATTACCAGAATTCCACCTACCAAAATGACCGGAATAGTCAGAAAATTTGCAAGGCCGTCGAGGGCAGGAATGTATTTAGCCCATGCCGATACGCTTTTTAAGATAATATTGTGGTACGCTATATTCTCTTTTTCAAATTTCTCCGTCTCGTAGTCTGCCCGGACAAATGCTTTCACCACTCTGTTTCCACTGATATTTTGCTGTACACCCTTGTTCAGCGCTGAAAACTGCTTGCGTACCTGATCCCATATTGGCCGGACTTCTTTGCGGAAATGGTTTGCAATCCATACAATCAGTGGCGAGAAAGCTAATGCGGTCAGCGCCAGAATCCAGTTGATTGAAAAGATATACAATGTTCCGATGGTAAAAATTAAGAATTGCTCCAGGCTTGCCACCAGGATATAGGACGAGAAATGACGAACCATGTCAATGTCCCCGGTCATTCTTGTCATCAGCTCTCCGATGCTTGTTTTGTCATAAAAAGGCGCATCCATGGTTTGCAGGTGTTTATAAAGACCGGCTCTCAAACGTACCAGAATATTCAGAGAGGAGGTTTCATAAAGATAGCGGGAGCCAAGGCCCAGAATGCTGCGAATTACCGGAACGCCGACAAGAATGGTACAATAGAGTCCTATTTTTGACAGGTCTCCCTTGCCGTAAACATCATCGACAAACCACCCGGAGATGGTTGCCCCGATTGTAATCATCGACATGGAAACCGTTGTCAGCAGAATTGCGAAAATCAGTTTGCCCCGCACCGGCTTTGCAAGGGTCCACCACCACCGAAAAGGCTTGTTAACAAATTGATATACTGTTTCACTATGGATCCCATCCCCGGGGATTTCAACCGGCACCTCGTCAAGAGGCTGCTTTTTCTTTTTTATAAACAATTTCATACCCTCCGGTATAGCAAAAAAACACTCCACCTTTTTCAAGATGTCTGTGTCCTGAATCATCTTCCGATGAATTTCAATTCAACTTCGCAAATGAGTCTTTGGTGTTTGAAAGATTGTCTGTGATTCCTATAAAAAAAGGCGTCGGACATAACTCCTACAAGAGTTATCGATGCTATCCGAAGCCCTGGATTCAATCTTTCCATTATGAGGTTGCTCATAACCATTTCTCTTCCTGAACAAATTCTTTCTTTTATGACATTTCCAATTGTCAGTTAAGATCCTGTCTGTTCATTTAACTAGCATTATGCATTGTGCGATCGGTTCAATGGTAACGGACATATCTGGTAAAAATTCAGATTGATTCTATGGGAGTATTCTAACGGCTTTGGAGGAAGAATACAACCCTTTTTAATATGCTTTTTTATTCATTTTTATCCAAATTTCATCTGGTTTTTTATTATTTTGCCCAGTCCTGGATATTCCAGACTTCATCCACCCAGTCCTCGTAGAATTCCGGTTCGTGGCAGACCAGGATGACCGAACCCTTGAACACTGTAAGTGCTCTCTTCAATTCTTCTTTCGCGTCGATATCCAGATGATTGGTCGGTTCATCCAGCAGCAGACAATTGTATTGCTTGAGCATCAGGTTGCACAGACGGACTTTCACACATTCTCCGCCGCTTAAAACCTGCATCTGGTTTGTGATGTGTTCTCTGGTTAACCCGCTTCTTGCCAGAGCAGAGCGGACTTCGCCGTTGCTCAGCGACGGGTTGTCATCCCAGATCTCTTCCATCGGGGTTTTCCGGCTGATGCAGGTGTCTTCCTGGGCATAATAGCCGGGGATCAGGAATGGATCCCGCTCTATTGCCCCATTAAAAGGGGGAATCTCCCCGATGATCGTTTTCAGCAGCGTGGTTTTCCCGATCCCGTTCACGCCTTTGACCGCAACTTTTTTCCCCCGCTCCAATACAAATCCGACCGTCCGGGTGAGTGCCGTGTCATATCCGATTTCCAGATCGTCGCTCTGAAAAAGAACCTTGCCTGGTGTCCTTGCTTCATTGAATTGGAAGCTTGGCTTCGGTTTTTCTTTTGACAGTTCGATGATATCCATTTTATCCAGTTTCTTCTGTCGGCTTTTTGCCATATTGCTTGTTGAGACTCTTGCTTTGTTCCGTGCTATGAAATCCTCCAGCCGGTCGATCTCTTTTTGTTGTTTCTGATAGGCTGTTTCAATTTGCTGCCTCTTCAGGTCGGACATTTTCAGGAAAAATTGATAGTCCCCGGAATACCGGGTCAGTCTGGTGTTCTCAATATGAAAAATCACATTGGCCACTTCGTCGATGAATGGCATATCATGGGAAACCAGGATGAATGCGTTGGGATAGCTTTTTAAATAAGTTTTCAACCATGCGATATGGGAGTCGTCTAAAAAATTCGTCGGCTCATCCAGAATCAGGATCATTGGATTTTGAAGTAAAAGCTTGGCAAGCAGGACCTTCGCCCGCTGGCCTCCGCTCAATTCGCCGACATCGCGTTCCAGACCGATTTCACCAAGCCCGAGGCCGTTTGCAATCTCTTCGATCTTAGAATCGATATGATAATACCCGCTTGTCTCCAGCATCGTGCCAATCTCTCCGACATCCTCCATCATCCTGTCGAGCTCGGATTCGCCGGCATCTCCCATTCGCTCATAAATGCCGAGCATTTCCTGTTCCAGATCGATCAGGTATTGAAAAGCGCCCTGCAGGATCTCCCGCATGGTTTTTCCTTTTTCTAAAACAAGAAATTGATCGATGTATCCAATCGTGATTCGATTGCACCAGGAAACCTTTCCTTTTTCAGGAACCAGCTTCCCGATCAGAATATTTAGAAAAGTGGACTTTCCCTCTCCATTCGCGCCGATCAATCCGACATGCTCTCCGTTCAACAAACGGAAAGAAGCGTTTTCGAGGATTTGTCTTCCGCCAAACGAGTGGGAAACCTGATCTACTGTGACTATGCTCATATATTTATTTCTCCAGTATTATAGCTGCAATTCTGCACTTTTTACTTCAACGGTCTTCATTGTTGATTTAATCGCTAATGTTGATCCGTTTTAATGGAATTCATTTGATTTCTATTTGATTTCATTTGAAAACTGCTTATTTATGATATTTTTCGCCCTTTGCGATTTTAAAGGCACGAAATAATTGTTCTAAAAGAATCAGCCGCGTCATCTGATGAGGAAATGTCAGATTGGACAGAGAGATTCGGTCAGTCGACCGATCCAGTACTTCAGGCAAATATCCATTCGATCCTGCAATCATAAAGGTGATCCTTGAGCCCCCTTTGTCCATCCATTGGATCAGCTTCTCCGATAATTGGACAGAATTGAGCGGCTCTCCTCTCAAATCCAATGCAATCAGCACTTCCCGATCTTTCATCCGGGACAGCATTTTCTTTCCTTCCTCCATCATGGCTTTCTCCATTGAATCCCCGTCCGGTGCATCCGGAATTTCCACGGTCTCCAGCTCGCAAAATCGGGAAATCCGTTTTGTGTATTCGTCAATCCCTTTTTTTAGCCAGTCTTCTTTGATTTTTCCGACCGCAAGAATGTTGATTTTCATGATTTGTCTTTCTCCATCTTATTGATGCCATTCTCAAGAAAGAATCGACGGAATGCTCGGTTCGCTTCGTTTTGCCACTTGAATCTCGACGTCTTTTCCCACAGATGCGCCCATTTCTGCCAAAAACCGTGTTGTTGTTTCCAGTGCGATTTCCGGCGAGTTATTCTCTTTGCTCAAGTGGGAGAGAATAAATCTTGATGTGCCCTTCTCCAGGAGCGTTCCGATTGTTTTTGCACATTCACTGTTCGACAAATGGCCATTCGCTCCATGAATTCTCTTTTTTAAATACCATGGATATGGACCATTCCAGAGCATGTCGTAGTCATAATTCGACTCGATGAATATCGTGTCGCTTCCACAAACACATGCAATGACTTCTTCTCTGATTTCTCCAATATCGGTAAACACTGAAACGCTTTTATTATTCGATGTGATTCGATATCCGACCGATTCGACCGCATCATGCGGAGTCCGAAAGTTTCGGATGGTCAGATCCCCGATTTCAAATTCACTGTCACTCTTGATAATGTGAACCAGGTGGTTCGGGACCGGGCCGATCGACAGCTGCTGCATCCGGTTCCATGTCGCTTGATTCACATATAGCGGGATTTGATGTCTTCTCATGACAACGCCGATTCCTCGCATATGGTCAACATGCTCATGTGTTAACAGGATTCCATCCACTTCCAGAATGGATTCCTCGATCGCCTGCATCGCCATCTGGATTTCTTTCCCGTTTACCCCGACATCGACAAGCAGACTGGTTCCCGGAGCAATCCCTCCTCCGGAATCCATATTATAAAAAACAGAAGATTTTTCTTTGCTTGAAACAAAAATCGAATTCCCGCTGCTTCCACTGAATAACGCACAAATCTTCAACATCGCTAATTCTCGATTTTCGAAATATCCGCACCTAAAAGACGCAGTTTGCTGACAAAATTCTCATATCCACGCTCAATAAGACGAATGTCATATATTTCAGTCGAGCCTTCCGCCGCAAGGCCTGCAATGACCATGGCCGCTCCTGCCCTCAAATCGCGGGCAACGACCTTTGCTCCGGTTATATTCGCAGGTCCTTGGACAATGGCGACTCTGCCTTCGACCATGATGTCCGCACCCATCATTTTCAAATCATCAATGTATTGGAATCGATTATCCCACACATTCTCATTCATTTTACTCGTTCCATTCGCCAGGCACAGCAAAACGGTCGCCTGTGGCTGCAAATCGGTTGGAAATCCGGGATAGGGCATGGTCTTGAAATTGGTTGAATGCAATTTCTGCTTATTATCCGTCCAGACTCTGATCCAGTCGTCCCCTGAATCAATATGAACTCCCATTTCTTCCATTTTCGCCGATAAGGGCTCCATATGCCTTGGAATGATATTCCGAACCGTAACATCACCCTTCGTGGCAGCCGCAGCCACCATGAACGTCCCGGCTTCAATCTGATCCGGAATCACGGTGTATGTTTTATTAGCCGGAAAAAATTGTAATCCGGTCACCTTGATGGCATCCGTACCTGCGCCCGTGATGTTCGCTCCCATCGTGTTTAAAAAGTTCGCCAGGTCGACAATATGAGGCTCTCTTGCAGCATTCTCAATGACTGTGATTCCCTCTGCCTTCGTTGCGGCAATCATCAGATTCATCGTCGCTCCGACACTCACCACATCCAGATAGACATGATCCCCCACCAATTTATCCGCTTCCAGAGTGATTTTCCCGAATTCGATGCTGTGCTTCGCCCCGATAGCCAAAAATCCTTTCAGATGTTGGTCGATGGGTCTTGTTCCGAAATCGCAGCCGCCGGGCATATAAAGAGTCGCCTTGTTGAACCGGCCTAGCAGCCCGCCCATGAAATAATAGGAAGCCCGGATGCTTCTGACTTTTTCTTGCGTTGCTTCGTATGTATTAATGGATGTCGGATCGATTGTGATCACTCCATCAATCTCATGGGTGACCTTCGCTCCCAGTGACTTGCATATTTCGATGATGATATTCACATCTGCAATATCTGGAATGTTTTCGATCGTACAAGGTCCATCTAAAAGCACCGATGCTGCAATAATGCCAAGCGCCGCATTTTTCGAACCGCTTATCGAAACTTCGCCGTGTAACCGTTTCTCGCCTCTTACAATATAACTTGCCAAATTTAAATCCCTCTCTATAAAAGGAGCTTTGCTTTTTAATCCTCAAAGTCCTGTCTCTTCTAATCAGTACAACAAAACCGCACCCTATTCTAACACATTACCGTATTTTTTCATACAAATGAGACTTTTGAATTGTAAATATTTATTAAACGATCCTCTCCAGTCTATTTCAAGGAATCCCATTCATCCTGATATGCGGTCCTTTTTGCCAATTCTTCGATCTGGCTCATGGTCAGCTTGTTCAAAGAATCCACATTCCATCCGATCTCTTTTGCTCGCAAAGCGAGTGTTTCATTCGCCATCCGATACAGGACACTTGTTCCCACCAAGTTTATTGTCAATGCACTTAATGCATCTTCAAATACTTTTCTTGCGGAAGGAATCCGTACAATGAATTCCGTTCCTTTCCCCAGAACGCTTTTGACTGTGATATCCCCGCCATGCAATTCTGTCAGTTCTTTTGCAATGGAAAGCCCCAAACCGGTTCCTCCATACATTCTAGAGCCCGTCATATCCACCCGGTAGAAGCGATTGAAAATCAATGGAAGCTTCTCTTTTTCTATTCCGAATCCGGTATCCGACACTTTGACATACACATCATCCGCCAAAATTCCCAGATAAACGGTGACTTTCCCATTCTGATCGGTATATTTAATGGCGTTGCTGATGATATTGATCATGATTCTTTCGATGTCCGAACGATCAACGAATACCATAGGCAGTTTTGCTAATGTATAACAGGATAATTCAATATGTTTCTCTTCAGCCTGTATCTGCATCCGATCCACGACAGACCGCAGCACAGAGCTTAAATCATGCTGGTCCATCTTGGGACGCATCCCTTTGCTGTCAATGCTCGAAAGCAGAAGTAAATCTTCAACAAGTGTCCCCATTCGGACCGAATCCTCATGAATCCGAAAAACGTCCTTACGGATCGATTCTTTGTTTTTTTCTTTCAGGCCCCATTCCAGGAGGGATTCGGAATACGTTTTAATTGTTGTGAGAGGGGTTCTCAGCTCATGGGATACATTGGCGACAAATTCCTTGCGACGTTTCTCTTCATTCTCCTGTTCGGTAATATCTTGAATCACCGCAATATTCGCAGCTTTCATACCCTGGTCCAGTTTCGCTTCCTTTAGTCGGATTCGGACAATTCGATCTTTTGTTTGAAAAATGGCAGCCGATAAGCCGCTCCCCAGAAGGAATCCCGCCTGTAAGCCATTCTCTCTTCCATATTCCATGAGAAAATCTTTGAAGGTTTCCGGTGGCTCCGGTATTCCTAAAATGGCACAGACCGCTGGATTGTGGCTGATCAGAACTCCATTGCTGTTATAGGCCAGAATCCCCACATCCAAGTCAATTAAAATTGCTTCTGCTTTATTTTTTTCGTTAATGAATTCCGCCACGGTTCCATCAAGCAGGGACGATTGCTTGCGGTAGGAATACTTCATTCGTAATTTCCATATCAAATAGCCTAAACCAAATCCAAAAAGAACACCGGCAGAAAGGATCATCCATCCGGATCGCTCTTTCATTATAGTGGTTATCGATTCGGCTATATCTAAAAGCCATAAAAAGCTTTTGCTTGAATAATCATATATATCAGACAATGATTGTATCAACCTTTCTAAAAAGATGGAAAGTATCTATATTCATCGCTATTGTATATTTCTGGACATTTCTATGCCTCTAGTCGAAATAATAACCGACTCCCCGTTTGGTAAGAATATATTTGTAATTCTGCTGGTCCGGCTCCAATTTCTCCCTTGTTCTGCGAACAGTGACATCGACGGTTCGGACATCCCCGAAATATTCGTATCCCCATACCTTTTCAAGTAAAGCCTCTCTGGAAAATATCTGGCCCTTGTTACGGGCAAGAAATAAAACCAGTTCGAATTCCCTCAGGGTCAAATCAATCACCTTTCCGGACAGTCGGACTTCATAGCGGTCCGTGTCAATTTCGAGATCATTGAAGGATAAGACTTTGTTTGAGACATCATGAGCATTTTCGAGAAAGGTCAAACGACGAAGCTGGGCTTTCACCCTTGCAAGAACCTCTCTGACGCTGAAAGGTTTCGTGATATAATCGTCAGCACCCAGCTCAAGGCCAAGCACTTTGTCAATCTCTTCTGACTTCGCCGTCAGCATTAAGATCGGGATGTTCATTTGCTGGCGCAATTTCCGGCATACATCAAAGCCATCCATTTTAGGAAGCATGCAATCCAACAGGATCAAATCAGGTTTCTGGGACAACGCCACATCAAGCGCCTGTACTCCATCGTACGCAACGATGACGGTATATCCTTCTCTTTCCAGATTCACTTTCAAAATATCAACAATATTGTGCTCATCATCTACAACAAGAATTTTCACTGTGTCCCCCTCCTAATGCATCAAACATTGCAGCTCTATTTTGGAATATGCATTGATCGCAACCTGAAATTGCTTATATTAATGTAATTATATCATCATTTTCGGAATATAAAAATCCTTTTTACTAATTCCCGGATTTAATAAGAAACAAGGCCTCCAGTTTTGAACTGAAGGCCTTGATAAATTCCGGCGAAGACCTATTTTCCCGGGCCGTTACCAGCCAGGTATCGTGGGCA
>CAZJXH010000094.1:0-12815 GCA_964549475.1 uncultured Oscillospiraceae bacterium | reverse complement strand
GTGCAATATGGGGACGGTTCTTGTGTTGCATAAACGAAACAAAATGCAACACAAGAACCGTCCCCATATTGCACCCATGTTCCATTTCTTTTCGTAAACAATCGCGGATATTGTTGACAAATCCTATCGTATCGGGCGGAGCCATGCTATAATATCGGAGAATGAAAGATGGAAAGCATGACTTTATGCATTGACGGAGGCCCCAATGAAAATTATCCTGGCATCGGCGTCCCCACGGAGACGGGAACTGCTCAAGCTGATTACAGATGAATTTACCGTGATTTCTCCGGATGTAGAGGAAATCACGCCGGAAGACCTGGCGCCGGAGAAATGCCCGGAATATCTGGCGATTCTGAAAGCGCAGGAAGTCGCCAGGGACAATCCGGACAAGCTGGTCATCGGATGCGATACGTCCGTCATTCTGGACGAACACATCCTGGGCAAGCCGGTTGATGCCGAAGACGCTTTTCGTATGCTGGAACTCCTTTCCGGCAAGACCCACCAGGTGGTCACCGGCTGCTGTCTGTATCACAGCGGGCGATTCATCACGTTCAGCGTGAGGACCGAAGTGGAGTTTTATCCATTATCCAGCGAGGAAATCAGACAATACATCGATACCCGGGAGCCCTTTGACAAAGCAGGCGCGTATGGGATCCAGGGAAAAGGCGCAATTCTTATCCGAAGCATCCAAGGCGACTATTACAACGTGATGGGCCTTCCGGTCGCAAGATTGAAACGGGAAATCCAAAGAGTTTTCGATTGAAATGGAATAAATAACGATCAAGAATTTCAACAATGAAATCTTGTCAGCAATATTTCAAAAATATTTCATCTGTCCAATATTCCTATCATAACATCGGAAATTAAAGTATAATATCTTCTTGACAACAAACCGGCACCTTTTGTAGAATTTTACAAAATAAAGGAGTAGTACAAGTGGATTTATTATTTATTATAAAAGCCGTTGTGATTGCTATTATCGAGGGGCTGACGGAGTTTATTCCTGTTTCCTCTACAGGCCATATGATCATCGCGGGGGACCTGATGAACTTTCCCAGCAATGAATTCACGAAAATGTTTGATGTGGTGATTCAGCTGGGTGCGATTCTAGCCATCGTGGTTCTGTTCTGGGGGAAGCTGATCGGCCTGTTAAAATCATTGATCCGAAAAGAGAAAAGCGGAATCAATTTCGCAAAAGCCTATGTCATCGCCCTTATTCCCGCTATCATCCTGGGCTTTCTGCTCGAAAGCACGATCGATCAATATTTGTTCAGCACATGGACGGTCCTGATCGGGCTTTTCGTCGGTGCGATTCTGCTCCTTGTGGTTGAGGCCAAATTCCGGCATAAAGCGACAACGAAGGAAGTGGATCAGATCTCTTGGAAACAGGCATTGAAAGTCGGCTGTTTTCAATGTCTGGCCATGTGGCCCGGCATGAGCCGGTCTTCCTCCACAATTGTCGGAGGATGGATCGGTGGATTGTCCACGGAAGTCGCCGCGGAATTCTCCTTCTTCCTTGCAATTCCCATCATGTTCGGGGCATCTCTTGTGAAACTGGTCAAATTCCAGATGGAGACCGGCCTTCAGAACTTGAGCCCAACCGAAAGCGCTTCATTCGGCCTTGGATTTTTTATCGCGTTTCTCGTAGCCCTTGTCTGCGTCAAAGCATTTGTCGCCTATTTGAAGAAAAAACCGATGAAGATCTTTGCGTACTACCGGATCGGCGTGTCCGTGCTCCTGGCGCTGCTTCTTATCACAAAGGTGATCTAGCACTTTGTCAACTCTAATTCTATAGGATACCGCTTATAAATATCAATATAATCCAATAACAAGAGTCAATATTCTGAAAAGACACGGGGGCTGACATTTTATATACTGAATTCAAGCTGGCATTCCTATTTGTTTTATGCATTTTTTCATTTGTTTTATGCATTTTTTCAATAGAAAATCAAATAGAAACACCTCCAGATAAAAAATAGTCTGGAGGTGCTTTATGAGGCGTTTTTCGATTATTTTAAAATCAGGATCAGATCTTGGCGATCATGATCTTTTCGATCATGTCGGCGATGTCTTCGCAGGCATCGATAGCGGCTTCCAATAACTTGTAGAGCTCCTGGTTCTTGACAATGGTGATACAATCGGTTTCGAATCCGAAAAGATTGCGCATGCTCTCGCTGAATACACGGTCGCCCACTTCTTCGAGACGGTTGACCTCGATGATCAACTCATTGATTTTATTGGTGGGATCTTTCTTGAAGTGCTTCAGCGCAATCATCAACTCGTTCAGTCTTTCGCAGGAGGTGACAAGAATATCAATGAAGTTGCGCATATAGCAGTCACATTTTGTGATCCGCATCATGTAGATATGGTTCGAAATATTATCGACACAGTCGGTGACGTTTTCGATTCCTTTGATGATTTCGATGATATCGCCGCGATCGATCGGGGTGATGAATGCAACTTCAACGGTTTTCAGAGACTCGTGGACATAACGGTCGCCTTCATGCTCGACTTCTTTGATCTTGACCAGTTCTTTCTCATCGATCATGTCATCGCTGAAAGCGGTTCTCAGCAGATTGGCGGCTTTCAGGGATATGGAGATTCCATTTGCGAACATTTCAAAATAATCCACTTCTTTTCTTGTTAACATATTTCCCATTTGCATTTTCCTCCTAAATAATAAAAAATCATTTGACTTTTTCAATAAATTTCTTTGAGCTGCTGCCGGACATCCTGCGGATCGTGGGCTAGAATATCATACGGAATATGGTTGAAAAGGCATATCCAAGGAGCAGACACGCAGGGAAGGTGAGAATCCAGGCGGTAAACATCTCCTTTGCGATGCCCCAGTTGACCTTGTCGATTCCTTTTGCAGCTCCCGCACCCATCATCGCCGTTCCCTTGGTGTTTGTCGTGCTCAAAGGGATCCCGAAAAGGGTTGCGACGATCATGCTGCCGGAAGCGACAATTTCGGCGGCGAATCCTTGGTATTTCTCCAGGTTGACCATGTCCATTCCCATGGTTTTAATGATCCGGTATCCACCGACACTGGTTCCTGCCGTCATGATGAGTGCGCACAAGAGCATGATCCAGAAAGGGATGGAAACAGCGGTCCCAGCCGGGGTGGCCGTGAAAACGCCTCCTATGACCAATGCAAGATACAATACACCCATGAATTTCTGCCCGTCCTGCGCGCCATGGCTGAACGCCATCAGGGACGCACTGAGAACCTGCCCGACAGAGAAGAATTTGTCCGTTTTTTTGCGATTCATCCGTTTGCATATCACTTCGATCAGCTTGGTTGCCAGCAATGCAAAACCAAACCCGACAACGGTGGAGATGAACAATCCAAGCAGGACTTTTTGGACCGGTCCCCATTGAAAAGCTTCTATTCCATTCAAAGAAATGCCGGCTCCCATGAGGCCGGCTATCAACGCATGACTTTCACTTGTAGGGATTCCGAACTTCCACGCGGAGACGGACCAGAGGACAATGGAAAGCTGGGCGGCTGCGAGCGTGATCAGTGCGTCGCTTGTTTTCCCTATGTCTACCAGATCCGCCATCGTGGTGGCGACTGCGGTACCCATTAAAAAGATTCCTAAAAGATTGAAGACCGCCCCGAGAATAACGGCGGCCTTGGGGCTCAATACCCGGGTTGAGATGACGGTTGCGATGGCATTGGGCGCATCTGTCCAGCCATTCACAAAGATTGAGGCGCAAACCAGGATAACAACAACAACTAAAGCAAATGCCATAAATCAAACGCCTTTCCAAATAATTTCCTTACTTCTTTTTTACATTCGTATTTTACCATTAGATTACCATAATTTTACGATATTAATATCGATTTTACCTATAATTTACAAAAAAAATAAATTTAACAATTTAGAAACTGGTGTATAATATGAATAGAATGACAAATGTGACGGAGAGCGGGGGAAACAAGGGAAGCTGTAATGCCAGTGAAATGTATGATTTAGAAGAGTACTAGTCCTTTGTTACCTCTAATTCCATATGATACCGCCGGTTAAATTCCAGTATGGCTGCGTTGGTGTCAATTATCCACCGCCTTGCCCTACAGAAATTTTCCTCGTCGGATAACATAAGTTTTAGAGTTAACAAAGGACTAGAAGAAAGAGCAGGTGAGACAGATGAGTTTGGAATTAAAAGAAAGACCGGAATCTTTTCTTGCGATGAAAGACAAAACCAATCTTTTTTACAAGCAGGATTTCCCGGAGAAAATGAAAGCGGTCCTGGTCATTGTCCATGGTGTCTGCGAGCATTGCGGACGCTATCAATATCTTGCAGAGCGGCTTTATGCGGCTGGATACGGGGTGATGCGCTTCGATCTGAGAGGACACGGGAAATCGGGCGGAAAGCGCGGCTTTGTATCGTCCTATCTTGAATTCTCGCAGGATGTCCATGAATTTGTACTCAAGGCAAATAAGGAAGCTCCGAACATACCGGTATATATGCTTGGACACAGCATGGGGGCTTTCATCAGCGTCGCTTATGCGATTTTGTATCCGCACGAGATCAAGGGACAGATCCTGTCCGGCCTTCCGGCGATTATCCTGCCCCTGCCGTCCATCCGGCTGCTGCAGCGCCTGCCCTATAACCTCCTTCCCATGCTCCGTGCCGGGAATGATCTGGGGAAGGTCGTGTCGAGAGATCCGGCTGTTGTGAAAGATTATATCGAAGATCCGTTGAATTTAAAGAAATCCACCATTAAAATGTCCGGCGAGATGTTTCTGAAAGGTCCCGCATGGCTGGCGCTCAATATCAAGGAATACGGCCTTCCCTGCCTGCTGCTGCACGGAGGCTCGGATCTGATCGTGACACCGGCCTCGTCTCAATGGTTTTTTGACAAGATCGCATCAACGGACAAGCAGCGCAAAGTCTACCCGGAACTGTA
This sequence comes from uncultured Oscillospiraceae bacterium, assembly GCA_964549475.1. GTDB lineage: Bacteria > Bacillota > Clostridia > Saccharofermentanales > UBA5734 > JBBQKF01. The sequence goes on along the minus strand of CAZJXH010000094.1, from coordinate 7,900 downwards.
TCACGAGATTTACAACGAAAAAGAGCGCGATGAGGTGATTTCGGACACGATTGCCTGGCTGGATGCGAAAACCGCCAAATAAATAAAAAACAGGAGCGTAAAATCTCATGAAAAAATACATCCTGACGCTGGACCAGGGAACAACAAGCTCAAGATCGATCCTGTTCGACCATCACGGAAGCATTGTTGCGAAGAAACAAATCGAATTCAGACAGTATTATCCGCAGCCCGGCTGGGTCGAGCATGACCCCGGAGAAATCTGGAGCAGCCAGAAACAGGCGATGATCGAAGTCGCAGGCGTTGTGGACAAGAGCGAGATCGCCGCCATTGCGATCACAAACCAGAGAGAGACAACCATCCTATGGGACCGGAAATCCGGAGAGCCCGTATATCCGGCAATTGTATGGCAATGCAGGCGGACTGCGCCCATCTGCGATGAATTGAAAAACCGGGGATTGGAAGATTATGTAAGAAAAACCACCGGTCTTCCCATTGATGCCTATTTTTCCGCTTCAAAAATAAAATGGATCCTGGACCGATTGCCGGAAGCGAGGAAGAAGGCCCTGGACGGAGAACTCTGTTTCGGTACGGTGGATTCCTGGCTTCTTTGGAAATTGACAGAAGGCAAGGCGCATTTGACGGATTATACCAATGCAAGCCGAACCATGCTTTTTGACATCAACCGGTTCTGCTGGGACGAGCGTCTGCTGGACGAACTTGGCATCCCGCGCTCGATGCTGCCCGAGGTGAGGGACACCTCGGGATTTTTCGGGAATACGGATATTCTCGGACCTTCGATTCCTGTCATGGCGATGGCGGGGGACCAGCAGGCCGCATTGTTCGGGCAGACCTGCTTTGAAGAGGGCGAAATAAAAAATACGTATGGCACCGGTTGCTTTATCCTGTGCAATACCGGATCGGAAAAAATCGAATCCAAAGCAGGGCTGCTGAGCACCATCGCATGGAAAATCGGGAATAAGACAGCCTATGCGCTCGAAGGCAGCGTCTTCAACGCCGGTTCGGCAATCCAATGGCTGCGGGATGAGATGAAACTGATCGAAAGAGCGGATGAATGCGATACCGAAGCCGGAAAAGTGAAAGACAGCGGCGGCGCTTACTTTGTTCCCGCCTTCACCGGCCTTGGGGCTCCTTACTTGGATATGTATGCAAGGGGCATTCTGGTGGGTATCACCAGGGGGACCTCCAGACAGCACGTCATCCGGGCGGTTCTGGACAGCATCTGTTATCAGTCCAGGGACATTATCGAGGCAATGCGGCTGGACTGCGCGAATCAGGGAAGCTTTGATATCGCCGCCAAATCGATTTTTGCGGACGGCGGCGCCTGCGCCAGCAATATCATCATGCAATTCCAGGCGGACATTCTCGGAATGACGGTCCATCGGCCGGCGAACATCGAGAGTACAGCGCTTGGCGCGGCGTATCTGGCAGGTCTGGCGACGGGACTGTGGGGCGGAATGGAGGAGCTTCGCACGATTCGCAAGATCGACCGTGTTTTCTCTCCCCGACTTTCAGAAGAAGAAAGAAACCGGCTGTATAAGAAATGGGGCAGAGCGGTACAATGCTCGATGGGCTGGGAGAAGCCCGATCAAACCGAAGAACCTTCTTTACAAGACAGGAGTTAAATAAAAATTATTCATTATGCATAATGAATATGAATATTTTGTTGTTTGTTCACAATATTTTATTTCATAATCGAAAAATCTATAGTATAATAATCTAAAATCCATGCCTTTAGCCGATGTCTGTTAACGGCACCCGCCATCTTTGTTACTGACTTTGTTTACAACTTTTGTGTTTACGAATCATATTTGCTGACTTGCCGACGATCTTTGTTGAAATGGATAACTTGATTGAATAAAGGCTGAAAAGCCATATCGGATAGGAGTGAACAACATTTGGCAATCTATTTGACGAAAAGAATTTTATCTGCGATTTTTACGATTTTTCTCATTGCCACGATTACATTTTTTATCATGTATCTGATTCCAGGAGGCCCTTTTCTAAGTGAAAAGAATCCTCCCCAGGCAACGCTGGATGCGATGAATGCGAAGTACGGACTGGATAAGCCGGTTATTGTCCAGTACAAGAATTATATGGTCAGGCTTGTCCAGGGAGACCTGGGCGTTTCCATCAAGAAAGTCGGCAGGGGCATCAGCCAGATGATTGCCGAGAAATTCCCGGCCTCGGCAAGAATCGGGGGCATCGCGGTGCTGATCGCTCTGCTGTTCGGAATCCCCATGGGCGCGGTTGCGGCATTGAACAGGGGGAGATGGCTCGACCATGTCCTTGTATTTATTTCGACGATCGGGATCGCCATTCCCGGATTCGTCGTAGCGACCATGCTCATGATTTTCTTCGGTGTAGACCTTAAAATATTGCCTACTTACGGCCTTTCCACCCCGCTGCATTATATATTGCCCTGTTTCACCCTTTCGTTCTATCCAATGTCCTACATATCGCGTCTGATGCGCTCCAGCATGCTTGACGTACTGGGCCAGGACTATATGAGAACGGCCAAGGCCAAGGGAGTGAGCCGCTTTATGATTCTGTTCAAGCATGGCCTTCGCAATGCCATCCTTCCGATCATCACCTATGTCGGACCTCTTCTTGCGTACATTCTTGCTGGAAGCTTCATTGTCGAGAGGATCTTCACGATCCCCGGACTTGGAGGGGAGTTTATCAATTCGATCACCACCCGCGATTATCCGATGATCATGGGCACTACCATTTTCCTGGCGTCCCTGCTGGTTCTTATGAATGTCATTGTTGACATCACCTATAAAGTTGTCGATCCAAGAATAAAACTAAAGTAAGAAAGATGGTATCAGACTTATGAATAGAGAAAAAGTCCCCCCCAGGAATCCACTGAGCTTCCAACTGGATCCGGCACTGTTCGAGAAAGCAAGCGCGAAAGAGAAAGAGGAACTGGTCATCATGCGGAAGGGCGTGACCTACTGGCAGGATGCGATGCGCAGATTCCGCAAGAATCCGGTCGCCATGGGGTCTCTTGTCGTGATATTGATTATATTTGTAATTGCATTTATTCTTCCCGGGTTTTATCCTTATTCTTATGAACAGCAGATCCGGGACAGCGAGAACTTGAAGCCGATGCAGTATTCCACGGCGGAACAGCTTCAGATCGAAGCGGGGGAGCCGGTCTTCCCCCATTTGCTGGGAACCGACAACCTTGGGCGCGACATGACAATCCGTATCATGTACGGGACCCGGATTTCGATTCTGGTCGGATTGATCGCCAGTATGATTATTCTGATCATCGGATCGATATACGGTGCGATTTCGGGGTATGCGGGAGGAACCACAGATATGATCATGATGAGAGTCGTTGATATTATCTACACGGTTCCGGACATTCTGGTCATTATCCTATTGATGGTGACAATCAAAGAGCCATTGAAAATTCTTTTTGCGTCCAGTCCTGTTTTTGCGCCGCTGGACGCAGTGGGACCCGGACTGATCAGCATTTTCATCGCGTTCAGCCTGCTCTACTGGGTCGGCATGGCGCGGATGGTCCGCGGGCAGATCCTGATGCTCAAGGAGCAGGAATATGTCACTGCGGCGAAAGCGCTTGGAGCCAAAACCTCCCGCATCATTTTCAAACATCTGATTCCGAATTGCATCGGAACCATCATTGTGACGACCTCCCTCCAAATTCCTTCTGCGATATTCACAGAATCCTTTCTCAGCTTCCTGGGACTGGGGGTCTCGGCTCCCATGCCAAGCCTCGGCTCCCTCGCGGCCAATGCGATCGGGGGAATCACATCATACCCTTACCGGCTGATGGCTCCTGCAGTCATGATCAGCATCGTCATTCTTGCATTCAACCTGTTCGGCGACGGGCTCAGGGACGCATTTGATCCCAAAATGAAGTAATATAGGAGGAACAGGGATGGAAGACAATTATTTATTAGATATAAAAAACTTAAGCATTTCATTTTTCACGCCAGCCGGCGAAGTCAAGGCGGTAAACAACATAAGCTATAAGATGAAGCACGGAGAGGTGCTGGGGATTGTCGGAGAATCCGGAAGCGGCAAGAGCGTATCGTCCTATTCGATCATGGGGCTGATTGCCAGCCCCGGCAGAATCGTCGGAGGATCCATTTATTTCAATGGACATCAGATTGACAAGATGTCCGAGAAGGAACAGCAGAAAATCCGTGGAAACGAAGTCAGCATTATTTTTCAGGATCCCATGACTTCCCTCAATCCGGTCTACACCATCGGAAACCAGCTCAGCGAGGCATTGCGGCTTCATACAAAAAAGACGAAGAAGGAAATCCACGACCGTGCGATCGAACTGCTGGAACTGGTTGGGGTGAATGAACCCCAGCGACGGCTGAAACAATATCCGCATGAATTCTCGGGCGGGATGAGACAGCGGGTCATGATCGCCATGGCGCTGGCCTGCGAACCCCTGCTGCTGATTGCGGATGAGCCTACCACAGCGCTTGACGTCACAATACAGGCCCAAATCCTGGAACTGATGATTGAACTTCGCCGGAAGATCAACATGTCCATTATCCTGATCACCCATGACCTCGGTGTTGTCAGCGATGTCTGCGAGAACATCGCCGTCATGTATGCCGGCCAGATTATCGAATATGGAACAACAGAAGAGATTTTTTATCATCCAAGGCATCAATATACGATCGGATTATTGAATTCCATTCCCAAAATCAATGAGGAAACACATGAGAAGCTCATCCCGATCGAGGGAACCACCGTAGACCTGCTGAATCCGCCTGCCGGCTGCCCGTTCGCTCCCCGCTGCGGCAAATGCATGAAAATCTGTCTGAGCAGGATGCCGGAATTCAGCCCGATATCCGATACCCACATCAGCGCATGCTGGTTGATTGATAAAGAAAAAATGGAACAGCAGAAGGGAGTCGAAGGGAATGGCTGAGAAATTACTGGAAGTGCAGGCCCTTAAGGAATATTTCCCTGTAAAAAGTGGATTGCTCAAGACGAATTATATCAAAGCGGTTGACGGCGTGTCTTTTTATATTAACAAAGGAGAGACCTTTGGACTGGTCGGAGAGTCCGGATGCGGTAAAACAACGGTCGGAAGAACGATATTGCGGCTCTATGAGCCGACGGCAGGGAAGATTATTTATGATGGAAAAGATATCACGCATGGGGATATCCTGCCTTATCGCCGTAAAATGCAAATTGTCTTCCAGGACCCGTATGCCTCGCTGGATCCACGAATGACCGTCGGAGATATTGTCGGAGAACCCATTGACATTCATCATCTTGCCTCAAACAAGAAACAGCGGCGTGAAATGATTGTCTCGCTGCTCGAGAAGGTGGGCCTCAACAGCGAGCATGCCGCACGCTTTCCCCATGAATTCTCCGGTGGACAGCGGCAGCGCATCGGAATTGCAAGAGCTCTTGCGGTCAGCCCGGAATTCATTGTCTGCGATGAGCCGATCTCTGCGCTGGATGTATCGATCCAGGCACAGATCATCAACATGTTCGAGGAACTGCAGGAAACACTGGGGCTGACCTATCTTTTTATCGCTCATGACTTATCGGTGGTCAAACACATATCCAACCGCATCGGAGTGATGTATCTTGGGAAAATCGTCGAAATGACTGATTTTGCAGAGCTTTATAAAAACCCTCTCCACCCGTATACAAAGTCCCTGCTGTCCGCCATTCCGATTCCGGATCCCAGGCTGTCCAAAGAAAGCCGCCGGATCATTCTGGAAGGAGACGTTCCAAGCCCGCTCAATCCTCCCTCCGGATGCCGTTTCAGAACCCGGTGCCGTTATGCGACCCCCCAATGCACCGCGGAGGAGCCTGAATTCCTGGAGGTCTCCCCCAACCATTTTGCAGCATGCCATAATCTGGATAAAATTGCTGAAACAGGTGAATAATATTCAAAAAAGGACGCAATTCGACAGATTTTCTGATATATTGCAAAATAAATCGAGCATTTTGTCAAAAATAAGATATAATTATAAACATGTTATTAATTTTCTAGAGAGAAGGATGTATTGCAGACCGTCTTTCGAATGTATTATGAAACAGGTGGGACACGGCGGCTTTGTTGTTGAAACAGCCGGAATCCCATTGTTTTATTAATAAGACAGAAACTGGAAAAATTATTGAAGGAGGAGAAAGAAATGTTAAAAAAAAGACTGATCATTTTATTAGCAGTTGCCCTTATGGTTTCCATGTTTACCGGATGTACTCCCACAATACCAAAAACATCATCCATTGCCGTCAATGTCGGACCAGAACCGGAAACGATCGACCCTGCACTGAATCAGACAGTGGATGGCGCGACGTATATCATTCATGCCTTTGAAGGGCTGTATTCCCTTGACAAAGCCGGGGTTCCTCAGCTTGCACAGGCAAAATCAGTGAAAGTCTCCACGGATAAATTAACCTATACCGCAACGCTCCGCGATGATATCAAATGGTCGGACGGACAACCGGTCAAGGCTGGTGATTTCGTTTATGCATGGAAAAGAGCGATTGATCTCAAAACCGCATCTCCCTATGCGTATATGTTTGATGTGATCGCCGGCGTGGCGGATTACATCAATGGAGTTAAAGGGACAGTGGATGATATGGCTGTCAAGGCGATTGATGACAAGACCATCGAAATCAAACTGGCCTCTCCCTGCCCGTATTTTACAGAACTGCTTGCATTTCCCACATACAGCCCGCTGAGAAAAGATGTTGTGGATGGGAAAGCAGACTGGGCGACGAAAGTGGATACCTATATCGGCAATGGCCCATACAAGCTGTCAGCCTGGACGCATAATTCCGAAATGTCCTTTGTAAAGAATACGAATTACTATAATGTTTCAAAACTCGGGCCGGAAGAAATCAAATTCGTCCTGATGGAAGATGACAATGCCATCATGGCTGCGTTCAACAATGGACAGATCCTGCTGGCGGACACCATGCCGATCGCCGAGCTCGACACATTGAAGCAAAAGCCCGAATACAATGCGGTAGGCCAGCTTGGAACCTATTTCATCTCTTTCAACACAAAGAAGGCGCCTTTTGATAATATCAAAGTCCGAAAAGCATTGACTCTGGTGATTGACCGCAACTTTATCGTCAGTAAAATCAGCAAAGCGGGAGAAATTCCGGCTGGCGCCTATGTCCCGATCGGTTTGTCGGGAAAAGACGTGAAGAAGGAATTCCGTGCGGAATCCAAGGATTATTATTCGGTAGCCGAAGCGGATTATGCGAAAAATGTCGAAGAGGCGAAGAAGCTTCTCACTGAAGCCGGATACCCGGATGGCAAGGGATTCCCGAAATTCGAATATATGTATAATACGGGAAACTCCCTGCATCAGTCCATTGCCGAAGCCTTGCAGGATATGTGGCTGAAGAAGCTTGGAATCACATGCACCCTTACTTCTCAAGAGTGGGGCGTGTTCTCCGACACAAGACGCAAAGGGAATTATGAAGTCGCCCGCAACGGATGGCTGGCGGACTACAACGACCCGATCTCTTTCCTTGACATGTGGACCACCAATGCCGGCTCCAATGACTCCAAATGGTCCAACACAAGCTATGATGATCTGATCAAAACAGTCAAGAGCACCGATGACAGAACGACCCGATATGATGCGATGCATAAAGCGGAAGATATCCTGCTGGCAGAAATGCCGATGGCGCCAATTTTCTATTATGTGGATATTTATCTGAAGAGCACCAAATTGGAAGGATTCTATTCTTCTCCGCTCGGATACAAATACTTTATGTACACATCTTTAAAATCGTAGTATGATTAATGCAAAGTCAACTTAACGGCTGAAACAGAAGAAAAAAGGAAAAGGTGTGGCTTCAATGCCACACCTTTTTAACGAAACAAACAAAATACAAACAAAATACA
>CAZJXH010000093.1:0-12837 GCA_964549475.1 uncultured Oscillospiraceae bacterium | reverse complement strand
TTCCGTATTTCTCTTCCAATCTCCTGTTTGACCGGAATATTCTGCAGATTCGGATCCGAACTGCTCAATCGTCCTGTCGTGGTCAATGTTTGATTGAATGTCGTATGTACCCGATGATCGACAGGGTCGATATTTTTCGATAACCCTTCGATAAAGGTGGATCGCAGCTTTGTTAATTGCCGGTAGATCCCGATTTCTTTAATGATCGGATGTTTGTCATACAGCATGTCCAAAACGTCGGAGTTGGTGGAATACCCGTTTTGTGTTTTTTTCCCGGTCGGCAGCATCAGCTTTTTAAATAATACATCCCCTAGCTGCTTGGGGGAATTGATATTAAATACCGTCCCGGCCTGTTCATAGATCACTTTTTCTGTTTCAGCGATGACGATTGTCATATCCTGATTCAACTGTTCCAGTACGGTTTGATCAATTGCAAACCCGAGCCCTTCCATTTCTGCCAGAATTCCGATGAGGGGCATTTCGACCTGGATAGCCAGGAATCGCAGTCCTCTTTCCGCCAGTGACCGGTATTGAACGTTCGCGATGCGATGCAGCAAGGCAAGCTCATATGCAGCCTTTGCGATTATCAATTCATTCTGAGCCGCCTTGTCCTGGCTGTCTTCTTCGAAAAGGGACTGCTGTTTCCCCGCTTTCGCCGTCTCCATGCTCACCGGAGCCTGTGGCTGTTCTCCAAGGCACATTTCAGCGATTCGTTCAAGTGTAGCGTTGCCTTCTTCCTGGGACAGTAAATAGGCTGCCACAAAAACATCAAACAGCAGAAGATGATCGGCACTGATTTTTTGATTTCGCAGCAGAGACTTGGTTTCCATGCTGACAATACGAATCCTTTCTTTTCGTGCATAATTAAAAAAGCCTTCAAAATCGGATTCCTCGATCTGAAAATATTCCTTTTCTCCACAATCGATCATTGCCGTGTTCTCCGTGGCAAGAAGGAAAGAAAGAAACCCTTTCTCGGATGGGATGGATGGATTCCTCAAATCCTCCATAAGGTAGGGATTCAAATCACCGGAATCCATGTCTGTTTCCGGAAATTGATAGAGGACGGACTTGTCAAGGATAGAGCATAGCTCGTTCAAGGACACTTCTCGAATAGAAGGAATGTTCTTTTCCGCCAAATCCGTGGTTTTTTCTTTTATTCCACCCTTGCCGGAATCAGCCTGCAGATGGTCTGTGGCAGGCGGACTCAGCTGCATTCTCTGGATAATGGAGCGGAATCCCAGCCGATTCAATATTTTATATGTTTTTTCTTTATCCATATCGATGGTATGAATTTCATTTAAAAAGACCTCGATCGGGATATCCCGCTTGATGGTCGCAAGCCATCGGGATAAATAGGCGATTTCTTTTGACTCTTTCAGTTTCTCAGCAACCGCCGGTTTTATTTCATCCAGAGATTGGTAAATTCTGTCGAGGGTCTGGTACTGAACAATGAGGTCAGTGGCCCCTTTCTCCCCGATGCCTTTTACGCCGGGGATGTTATCGGAAGGGTCCCCCATAATTGCTTTTAAATCAATGAACTGAGCTGGTTTGATCCGGTATTTCTCTTCTACGGCATTCCTGTCGAACCGCTCGGTGGTTGTCTGTCCATTCTTTGAAAGTGGCATCAGCACAATCGTGTTTTCGTCGACGAGCTGCAAATCGTCCTTGTCTCCGCTTAAAATGAATGTATCCCATCCAAGTTCCCTGGAATAGCGTGAGAGTGAGCCAATCAGGTCATCGGCTTCGTATCCTTCCATTTCAATTCTTGGAATGCCCATGGCATCCATGACCTCTTTCAGTACCGGCATCTGCCGGGCAAGATCCTGGGGCATCGGTTTTCGTGTCGCCTTGTATTCTTTGTACTCAATATGCCGGAACGTAGGCGTTTTCAAATCGAAACACGCACAAACATAGGAAGGAGCCAAATCCTGGATATGTTTCAGATAAATATTCATAAAAGCGTACAGCGCGCCTGTCGGAGTACCGTCCGGCGCAGACATGGTACTTCTTCCTGCAAGCCCGAAATAAGCGCGGTTGATAATGCTGTTTCCATCAATCAATAAAAGAGTTTTTTTCATTTCCTTCTCACCTGCAAATTGTAATCACCAGAAAATCCGCAGAAATTTTCTCTGCAGCGTTTTGAAGCAATGCCGCATTTTCCTTACTGGTATATTCTACCAGTTTTTGCGAATTCTCTCCACTGATAATTTCAATTTTAGTTGTAAGGTTGTTTTGCTCTATTTTTTGATTGATCTCACGGATTGTGTCTACTCTAGCCTGAATCGTGTCCGAAGAGAACACGAGGATTATCATATATGAATTTGGTTCATTCCGGATTTCTAGACAGGCTGCTGATTCTTTGATCACCGCTGCTAATTCCGGGCCGTATTCGGGGGTGATTAGGATGCTGTCCATCGTTGACCTGGATACTGACGATAATGTTGATTTTCCAGAACTGCTTGTGGTGTTTTCTGTTCCACTTCTTGTTCCGGCATCGTTCGTACTGCCTTTTTGCGTCGCAGCATAATTGCTGTCATTATACTCAGCAGCAATTTCAGCACAAGCTTGCGACGAAGATTCGCGGGTCGCCTTATTGAGGAACAGGTCTGAAAATGGATTCCCCCCACTCCCCCTCATACTGATAAATATCGCTGCAACAATAAGCAGTACAATAAACCCGGCGGCTGTGGACGCATAATGCCAGTGTCCCCATGGGAATCGTGCAGCTCTGCTCTTTTTTTGCTGTTTTCTTCCGGCATCGTTCTTTGCGGAATCCATGGCAGGAACCGATTCTTCTATTATTACGGGCTTTGGTTCTTGATTGATCCGTTGTTTGATACGGCTGATCTGTTGTTCCTTCTGCGAATTGCTCATCGAATCGATAAAAGCTGTTTTGCTTTTTTTAATACTATTTGTAAGGATTTTTGCCTGCAGGGATATTTGATAAATACTTCTGCATGTTGGACAAGAGTCCATATGGTTCTGTATCTCTTTTATTTTCTCGTCGGAAAGAGTACCATCGATATAATCGTTTAGTAAAAAGACAAACTGTTCTTCCCTATCCTATTTTTCTTCCGATGGTTGGTCCTTTTCATTATAATTCATATCGAATCCTCCCTTCCAGTTTTTTATTTATTGTGTTATTATTCCTTTTATTTTCATTCCATTGATTCGCCATGTATTCTTCATTCCCTTGATCCGTTCGGTTCTATCCGTTCTTCTTTTTCTTTATTCCTTTTTCCAATTATGCTCCATACCATTTATACGTTCATCCCAAGGATTTGTTCCATTTCAAATACTTTGTTTTCGATTGTGCCCTCGCTACAGATCATACAAATCTTCCTGCATCGCCAGTCTGGCAAAGGCGGTTCTTGCTCTGGCGAGTCTTGATTTGACCGTCCCTTCATTGATTGTTTCAATTTCTGCGATTTCCTGATAGCTCAAGCCTTCAATATCTCTGAGTCGCAGGATTCGATTGTATTTCTCCGGCAGCTGATCGATCATTTCCTGGACTTTCTGATCAGAGAATCCGTTGATCATTTGTTGATCCGGTAAAATCGCAGGGTCTTCGATTTGAAAAGGAAAAACGCCTTCATCGGTTTCATTGGTTTCATCCATTGAAACAGAAGGCGTTCTGTTTTGTTTGCGTTTTAAGTCATAACAGGTATTGATGGCGATTCGATAGATCCATGTAAAAAAGGATGCGGATTCGTTGTATTTTTCTATATTTCGATATGCTTTGAGGAAAGCCTCTTGCGTACAGTCCTCTGCATCTTGCGAGTTTCCGGTAACCGAATAGCATACGCTGACAATTCCGGTAAAATATAATTCCACCAGTTGCTCAAATGCTGTCATACTGCCTTTTGATGCTTTGATTGCTAAATCACGGTCATTGGAATGCGGCACGATCCCTCCATAAAATAAACATTCATCTATCGATAATGTATTATATCATAGGAATCTTTTTAAATACAGGGTCATGCGCATTCGCTCTGATTCTGGGAATGGGCTGTATAGGAAAGGTTCTCTTCCGATGTACCGACATCATAGAATGTCATCGGCGTTCTGCTTCTTGAATTTTGATAATCATTTATTCTGAATTGTCCGTTATTCCCTGTGATCTTTCTGGGGGATCGGATCGGTTCTAGCCGGATCATGGTTGGAAAAGAGGAAGTGGTTTCTCTCTTTGAATAGGAATTACAACGCTGCCGGTTGTCGAACCGGTTCTCTTCTTTATAACTGTCCTCCAGGTACCAGAATAGATTGAGCATTAAAGCAACTATTACAATCATTGAAATGAAAAATAGTAATTGTACCATACCGTATTTCCTCCCCGAATTGCGCAAAGAACGTTTGTTCTCTTTTATAATAATGCACAGCGGAGCTTTTGTCAACACATTTCGAACAATTGTTTTGTTTTACATAATTTTTATTTGCATTTCTTATTGGTTCCATCCGGGGTATCGAAAAAGCGGATTTAAAAATCGCTTTCACCATAGACCCGAATGAAATGCACCCCCGAAAGCTGTACGAAAAGGTCAACATTTGGAGATGCGTTTTTTATACCCCAGGCATAGTCATGAAATTCATTTGTAAATCATTCAATAGATTAGGGAAAGCGCAAAAGCATCAATAAAAACAGCAAGGATGAATTTAATTTTGCAATCCACCCTTGCCCGAATATGTTTATTTTTTATTCTTTGAACTCAAACATTCTTTTTGCTGTCATCAATATTAGTACCCTATGGTTTCCCAGCAGTCGAATTCTTTGGCGATTGTCTCCCCGACATAAACCGAGGTAGGCATCATCTGAAGAATAGAAGATGGTACTTGTGGTGTGACAGGTCCGTACAAAACCAGGCGGGATGTCATTCTCTGCCAGCTTGAATCTGAGCCCATCGTGCTCAGCGCATGCATTTCAAAACGATTCCGGCTTCTGACAACGTCCGCAGGCCCGATGGTGGCAGCTCTCGGTGGAACATTCGTCAAGTCTCCGCTGCAGCCGAATACGCCATGCATGGAGTTCTGAGCGATGGTCAAGGGATGGAGTGTCACAATCCGTGCGTCCAGTTTCAGATATTCTTCCAGACTGTCGGCTGCCAGTTCCGGTGCATCCGGGTCGACGAAAGCGATGTGTCCTGCCCAGCCGGGCCCGCTATAACAGATATCTGCACCGCCGCTGCCGCATGCGGTGATGAGCTTGCTGTAATCCTTGATATTCGCCGTTGTCGGTGCGCAGCAGTTCTCTCTTTTCATTCTCAGTTCCGGGTCGATCTTGCCGTAGAAATATTTGACAAAGGAATGGTTGAACCCTGAAATATAGCTTTCGGGGGCGACATTTCCATCCTGATCCGCCCACTCGTCCATATTGAATGTGAAAACATTGCGGCAGTTGATCCGGAAACGGTTGATGATTTCCGCAACCGTTTCATAAACGGTCGGACATGGGTTTGGCATGATCATGACAAGCTTTTTATTCTGTTCGTCGGACTCTTTGATTCTTAAGATCATATCCGAAATCCAGATGGAGGTCACATCCGGAACGATCTTGATTTTGAAATCCGGGTTGGAATGCTTTTCCATGTCTTCTCTTTTTATCTTGCGAACCCGCTCGCATACCGCCTTATCCCTGAATGGAATCCAGGGAGCCGGTTCAAAGCAAAAAGAATCATTATTGTTTTTCATAAGAAATCCTCCTTAAAAAGTATTTATATTATTTTATATTATAGGTTGAGTCTATCGGACTTCAGATCAGCTGTCGCATCGGTCAGGTCTCCGAGAATATTAAGGTTAATATAGAGTGATTCATGGTTCAATGCTTTCTGATTCTAAACGGATATTATTTAATGTCCTTATAAGAAACAGCATTTTTGTTTTCGATATTTTTCACAATGTTCAAATAGTAATCAGACAAGGCACAGACATCGGCGCCTACGCTGATGAAGTTGTAGCCCATGTCGACCAGCTCCTGATGATTGCCGAGTCCTCCGACCGTACCAGCGAATTTGCCGTACTTCCGCGCGGTTTTTGCAACAAGCTTCTTTGTCTCTGCCAGCAAAGGATTGCTCCATTCACACGGGATCCCCGCGCCTTGGCTGAAATCCGCAGGTCCGAAGAAGATCATGTCTATTCCAGGCACCTGGCAAATCTCATCCAGTTCAGCAAGAGGTTCCGGATCTTCAATCTGAATGATGACAAAACGCTCTTCATTGGCCTGTTTCATATAGTCCAGTCCGTCGACCAGGCAGAATTTTCCGTCCGCATTGCCGCCGTCAATAGGACGTCTGCCGATCGGATAGAATTTAGTGTAATACTGCACATATTCCGCTTCCTTGAGGCTCATCAGATGAGGAACCATAATTCCCGCGGAATCCGCTTCCAGAGGATGGATGTAGTCACTGTATCCGCCTCTGGATACTCTGGTCAATACATCACAGTTGTAAATTTTCGCTGCCCGGATCATGTTTTCTATCCCGGAATTGTCATTCGGCACATGCTCCATGTCGATCCAGATACAGTCAAATCCACACATCGCAGCGATTTCTACATTTCTTGGATCGGTAAGATTGACTTTTACGCAAGTTGCGACCTTGCCGGCGCGCATCTGCTTCAGGACTCTGCTTGGTCTCATGTTCATAAAATTGTTCTCCAGTCTTTCTTCTTGTTTTTTAATATTTCCGTTTTGTTTTATTTAACTCTTTCTGATATCATTTTTGTTGAGCTGCGTACGATAAGATTGGGTTTCAGGGTAATATGCTGTGAAAGGGATACCCCGATGTGCTCAATCCGATCAATCAGGATTCTGACCGCCATCTCTCCCATTATAATGACAGGAGGCGCAACAGTAGTAAGCGGTACTTCGAAATAAGCCGATTCCCGGATATTGTCAAAGCTTATTATGGATAAGTCCTCTGGAACCCGGACGCCATGTTCATGCAATGCTTTCAATGCGCCTTGCGCCATTGTATCATAGGATAAAATAACCGCTTCCGGAAGGGGGCCTTGCGCAATCAGCTCCTGCATTCGCATATATCCGCCTTTTTCCAGTCTTTCCTGTCCGATTTTTATCATATTTCTGTCAATCGGGATTCCGAATTTCTTCATTGCCGCTTCATAACAGGGCAACCTCACTGCGCTTGACAGATATTCGCTGATAAAACCGATTTTTTTAAATCCGCATCTGACAAAATGTTCAATAGCAAGAGACATGGCATGCCTTTCATCAATTTCGATGATGTCATAACCAGGCATGTTCAATGAAGATTCGATAAAAACAATGGGGACATGGATACTTTTTTTTATTGTGTCTGAGTGCTCTAAAAAAGTATCGATATTATAGAGGTCGAATATGATGCCATCCACTTTTTTTTGGACAAAGAGTCTCAGATAGTGCAGTTCGTTTTCAAATTTAAAGCTGCTTTGGCCGATAAGAAGCGAATAGCCCCTTTCCTTCAGTTTCATTTCGATGGTTCCAACAACGCTGGCGTAATAATTACAATCGATTTCGGGAAGAATAATCCCAATGGTTTTTGCATTCTTTCCGGAAAGTACTTTTGCCGATTCATCCGGGATATAGTCCAATTCATTGGCAATATTGATGATTTCGTTCCGTTTTTCCTCCCCAACGCCTCCACTGCCGCTCAATGCTCTTGAAACAGTTGATTTATTGACCCCGGAAATTTTCGCTATGTCCTTTAATGTCACCATAAAACACTCCTATTTCATCCGCTTCCATTTTTACGCAACCGATTGCTTTGTTAACATTCTACCATAGTTTGAATCCTTGTCAATGTCATTTACGGATTGTATTTTGCTATTTAACGGATTAAATTTTGCTAGAATTATATCATCCCGAATGCGGATTATGGAATTGTGCACTATTCCATGTAAATAAAAGCAGAAATTTCTTTCTGCTTTTATTTGATTTCTTTTGTTTTCTGTCCGATCGAATCTTTTATTCCTTGTCTTCTTTTTGTGAAACGTCGGCTTCTTCTGAAGTGGCGGCTTCTTCCACAACAGGTTCTTCCACAGTAGTTGAATCGGCCTGTTCCGGAGCGGCGGTGTCTTCTGAAGAGGTTTCAGCTGATTCTTCAACAGGCTGGATCTGGACGTCCTCCACTTTTTTCTCTTCGACTGGAAGGACCTCCGCTGCGGCCTCCCTGTCTTGTTTCTTTATCGGATCAATGGGCTCTACTTCCTTGATGCTGACGCTGATGCGACGGGATTCATTGCTGACTTCCAGCACTTTTGCGGAAACCTCCATCCCTTCTGTAAGAGAATCGGATGGTTTTACCAAACGCACATTGGAAATCTGGGAAATATGACACAAAGCATCAATCCCTGGTGCGATCTCGATGAACACGCCGAAAGGAAACATCCTGACTACTTTGCCCTGTACAATCGTCCCCACAGGGAATTTCGATTCCACATCATGGTACGGATCCTGATCCATTTTCTTATAGCCAAGGGAAATACGATGCTTCTCCATATCAAAATCTTTAATATAGACTTCAATGGTCTCGCCTGGCTTGACTACCTCGGAAGGATGACGGATTCGATTCCATGACAATTCCGAAATGTGAACCAGTCCATCCACGCCGCCGATATCGACAAATGCGCCGAAATCTGTCAGGCTGCGGACGATACCGGTGTAAACCTTGTTGATCTCGAGTTCCGCCCAGATCAAATCCGCTTTTTCCTTGCGGGCCTGGTTCAGCAGAATTCTTCTCGATCCGGAAACGCGCAGTCTTTTCTTATCCGGATCAAATTGGGTGATCAGAATTTCAAAGCTTTTTCCTTTGTAGGATTCGAGGTCTTCCACATTGCCGGCTTCCAGCTGTGTCCGATGGATATAGATATCCACACCGCTGTAATTGGCAATCACACCGTCTTTCACCACATTCACCACTTTGACCATGACGGGCAGTTTGTCGTTGAAAGCCGATTCGGCTAAGTCCTTGTATTTCCCAAAATCCACTTTTGCTTTTGACAGAATGATTTCTTTCCCTTGTTCTGTATTTCGGATACTACGAACATATACATCCACTTCTGTATGATTAGCTGCCGCTGTTGCTAAATCAAAATCAGGATCAACGCTAAATTCGTGAACTGGAATCCTTCCTTCGGATTTATCATGGACATCCACATACACGAACTCATTGTCATAACGGATAATCGATCCGCGAACGGTCGATCCCCTGTGTAATTGTGAAATGCTTTCGACATACTCCGAGAAATACAAATTGTCCTGTTCCTGTTGGTTTCCTAAAACCACATCTTCACTCATCTTGTTGATAACCTCCCTGATATTAGTTTCTGGTGTTGAAGCGCCTGCAGTAATCCCGACCCGATCATGTTGTGTTTTTTTCTTCTTCATGATTTCGTCAAGTTCCTGGGGGTATTCCACCAGATAAGTTTCACAACATCTAGTAGAGCAAATATCAAACAGCTTCTTCGTATTCGAACTTTCCTTGCTGCCGATCACAATCATCATATCGGATCGGGCGGCAAGTTCTTCTGCTTCTTTCTGCCTATTTTCAGTCGTAATACATATTGTATCAAATATTTCCAAGTTTGCAATTTTTTTCTTCAATTTTTCACATATTTTATCGTATTTATTATAAGAAAACGTCGTTTGAGCAACAACAATCGCCGGTTTCTCGATATTTTCGATCAAATCGGTGTCTTCCGGGTTTTCAATTATCGTTGCCTGGTTGTCGCACTCCCCATTAATGCCGAGAACTTCCGGATGATTTCGGTCCCCCACCAGAAGGATTTTCTTGTCATGGCTATAAGCGTCCTTTACGATATCATGGATTTTAACAACAAATGGACAAGTGCAATTGATAATTACACATCCTTTTTCTTTCAGTTCTTTCTCGATAGCCGGAGGAACACCATGGGCTCTTATTAATACCGTGGAGCCGTCCTGGATCTCGTCAACCGAATGGACCAGCGTCAGTCCCTTGTCCAGAATGTCCTGGACGACTCCTTTGTTGTGGATCAGTTCTCCCAGCATGTAATATTTGTCCGGCGTGTTGTCCGGGATGGATGAGGCGATCTGGTTGGCTTGTCTGACCGCATTGTCGACACCAAAGCAAAATCCCGCTGTTTTTGCCACTTCAATCTTCATATGCTTGACTTCTTCTGTGGATGGATGGAATCCAATTGATATTTCACCCCGATAAGCGCATAAATCCTGGTCATGACATAAATAGTCTTTTCCATTAAATCGTCATTATCGGATTTGCTGTCCGGAACCTGTGAAAAGTCGATCGGATCGCCGACAACCACTTTGATTTTGCTGAAAAGCTTGAAGGTTCCGGCAATCCCGATTGGAATAACCGGTGTTCCCGTGCGGATCGCTATATGGATCGCTCCTGTTTTCGGGACGACCCGCCTGATGTCTTCCGGGCTTCTCATCCGGGTTCCCTGCGGAAATATCCCGATGATTTCGTTGTTTTTTAATTTTGTCATGATGCTTCTGGCAACAGAAATGTCATTTTTATCCCGGTCGACGGGCAGTACGCCCATCCTGTAGACATGTCTTCCAATGATCGGTGTATCGAAAAGTTCCTTTTTGGCGACCCAGTACACCCAGGCTTTTGACTTGCAATGAATAACCGAGACATCAAACGTATGCTGATGGTTTGCGACAATGATCGCAGGTCCCTGTTTCGGAAATTTATCAAAGTCGACGTATTCGACCCGATAAAAAAGCTTGTTTAAAATCAGAAAAAACGTTTTTACGATTGCTCTTAACATTTGCCTTCCATTACTGCAATGATTTCTTCCACAACTTCATCAATGGATTTCGCTGTTGTGTCAATTTCGATCGCATCCTCCGCCTTCTTTAATGGAGCCAGTTCCCGATGGGAATCATTATAATCGCGATATTCAATCTCTTTTTTTACTTCGTCGTATGAGACTGCGGTCTGTCCTTTTTGATGAAACTCCAGAACCCTTCGGTTTGCCCGTTCTTCTACCGATGCGGTGAGAAATATCTTTATTCTTGCATCTGGCAAAACGAATGTGCCGATATCCCGTCCATCCATTATCACGTCATTACATTTCGCAATATTTCTTTGTATATCAACCATTTGGAGCCTGACAGCCGAGATGGCGCTGATATCGGATGCACCGGTCGAAATCTGCGGTGTACGGATCAGGCAGGTTACATTCTCACTGTCAAGATAAATCTGCTGTCCCGACTCTTTGTCAAATGAAAGGGTGATAATAGTATCCTTCAACATCTCTGTCACATCAGCGTCGTCTTTGCAGGAGATTCCCGTTCGAATCGCCTTTAATGCGCAAGCGCGATACATCGCTCCGGTATCAAGATATAGAAGGTTCTTCTCTTTTGCAATCAATCTGGCTATGGTGCTTTTTCCTGCTCCTGCAGGTCCGTCAATCGCTATGGCAATAGGCATCGCTTTTCTCTCCATCCCGTTGGTTTCGTATCGAATCATTTCATTCCGGTAAGCGCATCATGCCGTTGGTTTTCGATGAATCCATCATACCCTCTCACACAACGCGATGGCCAAAACCGATTGCGACATCGTTCAAATGCAGCAGACCGATGCCGAAAAATATACTGACGCTGATATGGTCCTCGTATCTGGCAATTCCAATTTTTCCGCCGACATTGAGACCGATTGCTTTTTGGATAATCTGGGATATGGCTTCATGCGTGGCGCCTGCAACAGCGCCTTCTTCCGCATGGGTCGCCTCGATCACATTTTCTCTTTTTGCACTGACAACCGCTCTTTCGATGATTTTTGCGACCGATGTGATGAACTCTCCGCCGAAATCAACTGCAACCGCGCGAATTCCTCTTTCTCTATACTCTTCAATCAATAATTTCTCATCCGCCCGTTCTGTTGTCAAGGACAATTTGATTGCGGCAGCGGCGGTCATCTTGCTGTCCGGAAAAACATTAGTGCTCAATGGCGATTTCTCCTTCAATCTCCCCTTTGTCATATACCCCGTATTCATCCCAGATATGTTCCAACTTCTCGAATGTTTCGGTGATATGGACACGATTCCGCATTCCAATATCGACGATCAGTGCATTGATCAAGCTCAGCGGAGCAACAAGCGAATCGACGAAAGAAGCCATGTCGCTGGGTGCAAGAAGGCTGCAGATCGCGTTTTTCGCCACCGGATTGTCCGCTTTGTCTGTAATGGCGATAACGTTTGCCCCTGCATCTCTGGAATACTGCATGGCCTTGATGGTTCTCTTGGAATAACGGGGAAAACTGATCCCGATGACCACATCCCCTGCCGTCGCACTCAGAATCTGCTCAAACATTTCGCTGACACTGGTCGTATGAACCAGTCTCACGTTGTCAAACATGAGGTTGAAATAAAATCCTAAAAAAGAAGCCAGCGGCGCGGAGCTGCGTACTCCCAGGATAAAAATCCGTTTCGCGGACATAATCAGCTCGACTGCCTGATTAAAGGCAGCATAGTCCATATTTTCAATGGTTGATTTTAGCTTATCCAAGTCAGAAAGCAAAACTGATTTGGGGATATTGCCGGAATCGGTCATATAAGCCGAGGTATTCAGCCGTTCTACCGAGGTAAGTTTGACTTTCAGGTCTTCTCTCAATTTTTTCTGGAATGTCGGAAATCCGGAAAATCCAAGTTCGGTTGCAAAACGGACAACGGTTGATTCACTGACGTCCGCTTCGATCCCGATCCGGGCGGCGGTCATATAGGCTGCCCGTTCGTAATTAGCTAGAATAAATTGGGCAATGGATTTTTGTCCTTTGCTCATCTGAGGAAGCGAAGATTCAATTATACTAAGGATGGTGTATTTTTTTCCTTCCATTTTTT
>CAZJXH010000092.1:6724-12901 GCA_964549475.1 uncultured Oscillospiraceae bacterium | reverse complement strand
CGGCGGTGGACGGCCCGACATGGCACAGGCCGGCGGCAGGAACATCGATGCGGTTGACAGTGCGATGGAACAAGCCCGGTCGGTATGCCTGCAGCAGCTGATTCCCTGTACGATCAAGGACCTGTAAAATCAGGAACAACAGGGATCATTTGAGAAAATGAGAATATTCATGAATCATTCGAAAAATGAAAATATTTTTGAAAGGAGTGTGTGATACAGCGATCAGCTGCATCATACAAAAACTTTATGGAGAACTGTTTATTCTGCAAGATTGCGAATCATGAGATTTCAAGTACCGTTGTATACGAAAACGAGGATGTGATATGCTTCCATGATATTCATCCGGCCGCGCCGGTCCATGTTCTGATTGTTCCAAAGAGGCATTTTTCGGATATTCTCGCTTTGTCTAAAGCGAAAGCGGACGGAGAAGCCACGATGAATGCTGTTCTGGCAGCAATTCCGCATGTCGCTTCGATTTGCGGGGTGGCGGAAGATGGATTTCGTGTGATCAATAATTGTGGCGTGAACGGAGGGCAAAGTATCGCACACGTTCATTTCCATCTGATCGGCGGCAGAAAAATGGGAGAAAAAATCTTATAATAAAATCCTTGAAGACTATTGTAAAAAAACTAAATTATTTAAAAAAAATCAGCCAGAATATTTGTAAAAATCCCCATATTAAAATCTTTACGAATATCTTTACGAATATCTATTGACAAAGAAAATCGACCGTGATACTGTAAGAGCAATTAAATAAAAACACGAAAGTGGCAAACCTGCCGAAAGGCAGTGACGCAAAGCTATAGGGCCTAAAAGGTGTTCCCCGGTGCCTGAAGAACCGGTATGACATTCATGGCAGCCAGTTGCCGAATGAAGAGAGGAATGAATACATCAAACAAGAAAGTAGTACATCGTACGACTTGTTTTGTATTCGATTCGAATTCAAAAAATGCCGCTTTTCGGATTATTCGAGAGCGGTTTTATTTTGTCGAAAATTCGGGGAAACAGTCGAAAAAATAACGGATATGTGAGGCGTTTATGTTGAAATTTGTTATACTAGCTATTGTTTTACTTGCAGGAAGCTTAACCGGCGTTTTATTACCCTGTTTCGCCAATTATCTGATTTGCAGAAAAGAAGAACCGGAAGAACCCGCCAGAATTGATATGATTTTTTTCAACGCAGAGACTGCTCCACAAAATGCTTCAATGGGATCAAACCATTTCATGGACAGATTAAAAGGAATATTCGAGTATGTTTGTGTCTCGGTAAAAGAGAATAAAAAGAATACATGGCTCGTGATGATCTTGAATGGCACCGGATGGCTTTTTGCCGCAGTGATGGTTGGTTTCAATTTTCAATCCATTCAAAAAATGGTAATTGTTTCGACTGCTTTGATTATTTCCATTATGGATATCAAATTTCGAATCATTCCAAACACAATGATTGCAATCCTTTTTATTTCCTCCTTGCTGTTTTCCTTCAGCGGAGTGAAAGACCAGTCGATCCTGCTGCATGCTTTGGGGCTTGCAATCGGGCTCGCTTTTTTAGGCATTCCATTTCTGCTGAACAGCAGCATCGGAGCGGGAGATGTCAAATACCTAACAGTCATTGGATTATGCCTCGGCTATCCAGATATCATAAAGGCAATTTTAATTTCTAGCAGCATTTTACTTGCATGGCTTCTTTTATTGCTTGCTACAAAAAAAGGCGGGCTTAAAACGAAATTTGCGATGGGACCGTTCTTATCGATCGGATTTGTTATAACATTGCTATTTTAGACGGCTGCATCGAAAACCGCGGATGGATATCCAAATAACTTCAGAAAAAACCAGGCGTATAGAAAGAATGACAAGACACCGGGATTATTTCCGAACGAAAAAACTTGTTTTCCGGTAGAGGATTTCCTCCGTCTCTACCGGGAAATAAGAGGCTGTTTGAATTCGGCAATCGAGAGAAATAGAAAATGAAACATAGAACGAAGTAAAACGAAGAACCAGAAATTGTTAGATTGAAAATCGGAGAATCGAAAAATTAAAGAACGAAGAACGAAGAACCGGAAAATCGAAGAACGGGAGGAATAAAACTGGAAACGAAGATCCAAAAAAATTGAAAGGAGAAATGGAGGGAGAAATGGAAAACACATGGAGGCGGATCCAATCCTTTTTAAGGAGCGAGAAAGGACAGGGAATGGTTGAGTACGGATTGATTATCGCTCTGGTGGCTATCGTGGTAATAGCGGCGATTGTATTGCTGGGAGGGAGTCTGACGGGAATATTCACCAAGTCGGCCGACACCCTTTCAAAAGCAGTCAGCAGCTAAAGGTTGAAAAACAACACATTATCTTAAAAAAACAGGAGGAGAAAAAATGAAAAACACAATGAAAAAAATCGGAACATTTTTAAAAAGCGAGAAAGGACAGGGAATGGTCGAATATGGACTGATTATCGCCCTGGTAGCAATCGTGGTCATTGCAGCGATCGTATTGCTTGGAGGAAGCCTGACCGGAATATTCACGAAGACTGCCAAAACCCTTTCGAACACCATCAGCGGCTGATTGACAAGAAGAATCAAACCAAAATCTGTTATCAAAATAAGACTGTTATCAGAATAAGACTGTTATCAAAACAAGACTGTTATCAAAACAAGACTGTTACCAAAATAAGACTGTTACCCTAAAAAAAGTAATCCAAACGGAAAACCTCAACCGATGAAAAACAGGTCATTTTTCATCGGTTGAGGGATTCCTGAAAGGAGTCTATATGGGAAACATCAGAAAACGCTTTTCAAAAAACAAAAAAGGGCAGGCCGTCATCGAGCTTGCCATCACTCTGCCGATTCTCATATTGGTACTCTGTGCCATCATCGACTTCGGCTGGATTTTCACGAACAAGATGTTTGTCACCTATTCAAGCCGTGAAGGTGCGCGTTATGGAACGGTGATCGCAACCGAAAGCAATGCCGCTGCCTTGATTGTAAACAAAATCAAAGAGATCACACCATCCTATTTACAAGACAAAATCACAGTGAATGTAACCTTCTCCGACATATACGACATCCGTTCGGGAGACGTCATCGTAGAAGTATCCTGTGTTGTGAAAGCATTGACACCCCTTGTGGGAATCTTTACCAGCGATCAGAACATCCCGCTGGATTCAGTATGCGTGATGAAGGTCGAATAAACAATTCTTCAACCCGATTGCGAAAAGAAGGCGTTATGAAAAAGCTTACCCTTTCTTCCAAGCATTTTATCCATGACGAAAAAGGCTCTACGATTGTTATAGTAGCCTTGGTTTTCACTGCACTGATCATTATTGCCGCTTTGGTCATCGATATCGGAATCGCCTATAACAAAACCGCTGAAATTGAAAATGCCGCGGATGCCGCTGCTCTGGCTGCGGGAAAGCTGCTGCCGGTGGATACGGAGGATGCCGTCAAGGTATCAGCCATCAAGAACAAGGCGATCGAATATGCCGTTAAAAACGGAATCACAACATTGCAATCCAATGACATCGAGCTATTGAATATAGTCGATGGTTTTTATACACAATTGCAAATAAACATCCCTTTGCATATGGAAACTTCATTTGCAAAAATAATCGGCGTCGACTTTCTGGATGTCACCCGCAGCGCGAAAGTCAAGATCACTCCATGTAAAAAAGTGGATGACGCAGTCCCCCTTTCCATCGAAAAGACAAAGATGGATACCTATCTGGCCAATGGCCAAACGACGCATCTTGCATTGAAATATGGGGCCGGAGAGGGCACAACAGGCTTTTTTGGCGCAATCGATCTTGATGGGGTGAAAGGAGGAGGAGCCAATGATTACGAGTTATGGCTTGCGTTTGGATATACAAGCATGCTCAGCGCGGGAGAACAGCTGTATCCGGTTGAAGCGGGGAATATGGCGGGTCCGACCAATGACGCTTTAACCATCCGGTATAACGGATGCACGCATTTCCCGGATTCCGGAGGATGCACCATTGATCATTATTCGACGAACTGTACCCGGGTGGTTAAAACGCCGGTTATTGAGTATGATGGCAGTAAAAATGCCCGTATTTGCGGATTTGCAGCATTCGTTCTGGAACCATTCACCAGCTCAGGGTATATTTACGGATCATTTATCAAGCTGGTGGTGTCCGGAGAGGAGTCCGATACGGTCCAAGTCGGTGATGCACTGGATTATGGGATGTACAATGTGAGACTGACCGATTGATGAAAGAATCAGGAATGGAGCAGGCATTATGAAAAAAATATACATCATCGCTCTGGTATTGGCCCTTTTGACCGGTATATCCGTCTATATTTTTACCGGCACATTGGAGAAAGCATCGAAAAGAGAATACACACAGGTTGTTGCCGCAGCGGTGGATATTCCGGAGCGTACCGTTCTGACAGCAGAAATGCTTGTTTTAAAGTCCATACCGTCCGAAGCGGTCCTGGGCAGCGCAATCCGAAGCATTGACAAGGCGGTCGGCCTTTTTACCGATAATAGAATGGAGCCCGGAGAGGCATTGTCTTCTACAAAACTCTACACACAAGGGGAAAAGAACAGCGGGATGAAGTACCTGATTCCGGAGGGGAAAAGGGCGTTCACGCTTAGCGTTGACGCGGTGAGCGGCGTCGGTGGATTTATTCTTCCGGGGGATCGGATCGATATTCTGGCAACAATGACCATGGAGCAAAAAAGTGAAACGGCATCCAAAGCGATATCCGGAACGTCATCCGTTACAATATCCGGAGCCGCATTGGAGAAAACCGGCGTTCAAATCGCTACATCGCTGATTATTCTCCAAAATGTGGAAGTCCTGGCAGCGGGGGCGAATATTACTGTACTGGAAAACGGAACACGGGTCGATTATACGACAATCACCCTCGCGGTCTCCCCGCAGGATGCGGTCACGTTGAATCTGGCCGCTGTCAACGGGAAACTGCGAATGGTCCTGCGATCTCCTCTCGATAATGAAATTGTGGATGTGAAGCCCATGACACCGGATTTAATTGGAAATACACAGAAATAGCACGAGGCGGCGAATATGGAAAAAATAAAAGTACTTGTTGTTGCAGACAGTGAAAGCAACCGTTACGAACTAAAAAACATTCTGGCGACAGAAGAAATCGCAATTGTCGCTTTTTCCAAAACCGGCGCTGCCGTACTTGACAAGACATCAAGCCTTCTTCCCGATGTTGTCGTAATGACGGGAGACAAAAACAATAATGACTACGTACAGATCGCGGAAAGAATCTATATGAACATTCCATCTTGTTCGGTGCTTCTTCTATGGGAGAATCCGAATATGGAAATTGTCGAAAAAGCCATGCAGGCGGGCATTCGGAAAATACTGCCATGGCCATGCGATCAAAAAACCCTGATTGAAAACATCAAACTTCTGAGCAGCATGGAGAAAATGCGATTGCATAATTCCAAACAGGAGCGGATAAACTGGCAATCCAGGGTGGTAACGGTCTTTGGGACAAAAGGCGGGATCGGGAAGACAACCGTTTCAACGAATCTTGCTGTGGCGCTTTCACAAAGCGGAAAAAAAGTGGCACTGGTCGATCTTGACCTGCAATTTGGCGATGTCGGCGTATTTCTGGATCTGGAGCCAAAAGACTCCATTGCTGAGCTTGTCCAGGAAAGAAATTCGTTCGATATTGATTCGATAAAAAGCTATATGGTGCTCCACTCCTCCGGGGTGAGCGTCCTTTGCGCTCCAAAGAGTCCGGAATATGCCGATATTGTCACAGGAGACCATATTGAAAAAATCATCAATACAATAAGACCTTATTTTGATTATATCATCATCGATACGCCGCCATCCTATAATGACTGTTCCATTGTTGCGATCGAAAATTCGAACCTGGTATTGTTCATCATTTCATTGGATATTTCAACGCTTCGCAATGCGAGGATCAGTGCGGATGTTTTTGAAACATTGAATCAAAAAGACAAAATGAGGGTTGTTGTAAACCGGGATCATGAAAGCGGGATCACCTTGAAAGACGCAGAGAAAGTGCTTGGCTGCAAAATGTTCATGAGAATCCAGAGTGATTGGAAAACCGCCATATCTGCTCTGAACAAAGGCGTTCCGGTTGTAATCGACGCCCCGCGAAGTCCGATCGGACAACAATTCGTACAGCTGGCGAACCGGGTTAATGAACTGAAAATAAAGCAA
>CAZJXH010000092.1:0-6714 GCA_964549475.1 uncultured Oscillospiraceae bacterium | reverse complement strand
GCCGCAGGACCGGACTGGATGAAAGAGCCACCGTCACAAAACAAGAGGCAGTAAACGAAAAAACCGGGAAAGGGATGATGGAACATGGGACTTCTGGATCGCATCGAAAAACAAAAAAACAGCCAGTCCAGCGAGAAGAAAGCGGACGAATCCGTAAAAGGACAGCGTGCCTATGTCGATGAATACCGTGAAATAAAGGATAAAGCCCACAAAAGTGTCATTGAGGCGATCAGTAAAAAAATCAATGAAAAAGGGCAGGGCAATCTATTATCCCAGGATCAAGCACAAAACGACGCCATTCGACAGGTAATCGAGGATATTGTCGAAGTCGAGGCCGAGAGCGTGACCCGGCCGGAGAGAGCAAAAATTTCCAGGGAATTGTACGATGAAGTCATGGGATACGGACCGCTCGAAATTCTTTTGAACGACGAGTCCATATCGGAAATCATGGTCAACGGACCTCATCAGGTCTATATCGAGCGTGCCGGTAAACTGGAATTGTCCGATGTCATATTCAAAGACAACGAGCATGTCATGAATATCATTGACCGGATTGTATCCTCGATAGGGAGGCATATCGACGAAGCCAGTCCCATGGTGGATGCGAGACTTCTGGATGGATCCCGCGTAAATGCCGTCATTCCGCCATTATCCCTTGTCGGCCCTGTGATCACGATACGGAAGTTTTCCAAGAAGCCGATGACGGCGCAGGACTTGCTCCGGTACGGATCGGTGTCGATGAAAATGCTGTCTTTTTTAGAATCCTGTGTACGGGGGAAGCTGAATATCATTGTCTCCGGCGGTACGGGAAGCGGAAAGACCACCCTGCTGAACGTGCTTTCCGCGTTTATTCCGGAAACAGACCGGATTGTCACCATTGAAGACGCGGCCGAACTTCAGCTGAGACAGCGGCATGTGATCACATTGGAAAGCCGACCGGCCAATCTGGAGGGAAAAGGACAGATCAGCATACGCGACCTGGTGCGGAATGCACTGCGGATGCGCCCGGATCGGATTGTCGTAGGCGAAGTGCGTTCCGGAGAGACCCTTGACATGCTTCAGGCGATGAACACAGGACATGACGGATCGCTTACAACCGCCCATGCGAACAACCCCCGGGATCTGTTGTCAAGGCTGGAGACCATGGTGCTGATGGCAGGAATGGATCTGCCGATCAAAGCGATAAGGGAACAGGTCTCTTCTGCAATCGATATCATTGTGCAGCAAAGCAGAATGAGAGACGGGACAAGAAAAATCATCAATATCAGCGAGGTCCTGGGCATGGAAGGGGATAAAATCACCATGCAGGAAATTTTCCTGTATGAAACCGACGGCCAAATGGACGCCAATGCAAAATTCAAGGGGAAATACCGGGCAACCGGGGTGCGCCCGCATTGCGCCGAGAAGATAAAAAACAACGGAGTTATATTCAGTGACGAATGGTTCAGGGAGTAATGCTGTCATATACAGTATAAAGCAGGAAAGCGGCAAAGCGACTGAGCGGCAAAGCATCAGAGGATCAAAGCGTCAGAAGATTAAAGTGCCAGAGGATCAAAGCATCAGAGGATCAAAGCATCAGAGGATCAAAGCATCAGAGGATCAAAGCGACAGAGGATCAAAGCAGTAGAGAATCAAAACGTCAGAAGATTAAAGCATCAGAGAATCAAAGCGGCAGAGGATCAAAGCGTCAGAAGATTAAAGTGTCAGAAGATCAAAGCTGCAGAAGATTAAAGTGCCAGAGGATCAAAGCAGTAGAGGATCAAAGCGGCAGAGGATCAAAGCGTCAGAAGATTAAAGTGCCAGAGGATCAAAGCTGCAGAAGATTAAAGTGCCAGAGGATCAAAGCTGCAGAGGGCCAGAAGGGCAAAAAGGAAAAAAGGGAAAGGAGCAGAAATGGCGATCGTATTTCTTTCATTTTGTATTTCAGGACTGGTTTTTGTTCTTGCGGTGATCATCCCCGGCTTGTTTATGGGGGAGAAAATCAGAGTGGCGAAACGGATTGACGGGATTGCGGTTGGACAGGAGGCAAAGGTTCTTTTCGAGAAGAAGAAGAAAATGAAATCCTTTCAGAATTATCTATCCTGGTTCCTGGAAGGGAAAGCCTTGAAAAAAATAGGCAATGACCTCTCTCTGGCGGCCATTCCCCTTCGCACCGAGGAGTTTCTGATTATCTGGTGCATGACGGCTTTTCTGCCTGCCGGATTCATCGTGCTTTTCAATTACAATATTTTTGTATGCACGGCATTGGTTGCTGCCGGGATAGCGCTTCCGCCGCTGCTGCTGCAAAGTGCGTTGAAAAAAAGACTGACTTTGTTCGACAAGCAATTAAGCGATGCGCTGGCGATTATCGGGAACTGCCTGCGCGCCGGATTTTCTTTCAATCAGGCCATCGAAAGCATCGCGCTTGAAATGCCGGATCCCATCGCAAAAGAATTCGCCAAGACGATCCGGGAAATCAAACTGGGACTGGCAATGGAAAAGGCGCTGAACAACATGGTGGAACGGTTGAACAACAGCGACCTGGAATTGATTGTCTCGGCTGTGTTGATTCAAAGACAGGTCGGCGGAAACTTATCGGAAATTCTGGACAACATCGCAGATACAATCAAAGATCGGATCAAGCTCAAAGGAGAAATCAAGGTCCTGACAGCGACGGGAAGAACCTCCGGAATGGTGGTCGGACTGCTGCCCATCCTCCTGATGGGGGTGTTGATGGTGATCAATCCGGGGTATGTGAGTGTTTTTTTCAATTCGCCGATCGGAGTCGGAATGCTGGTTCTTGCCGGTATGCTGGAGACAACCGGGTTTTTGATTGTTCGAAAAATGGTGGATATCAAATTTTAGGGGAGGAATGGAACATGGAACTGGTCACGCTCCTGTCAGTTGCTTTATGCTTCACATTGGTTGTCCTCCTTCTTTTCCCTTTCGGAAAACGAATGGAACGAAAACAACGCCGGCTGCGGCAAATTGAGGACATTACAAACGCTGAAATCGACAGCGATCTGTCAAAGCCTTTCTCCGAAAGGTTTATCGTTCCGGCTTTTTATGCCGTTCTGCGTGCTATTTCGCGAATGATTCCCAAACAAAAGAAAGTCAAGACAAAATCAAGTCTGGAAAGGGATTTGAAACTAGCGGGAATCCAACTGACGCCGGGGGAGTTTTCCGCGTTCCGCATCGTTGCCATGTTTATCTGCATCAGCATTTTTCTGTTGCCAATGGCGGCCAAATCGATTCCGCTGATTGCGCGGGTGTTGATTTTACTGTTCGGTGTCATTTTGTCTATTTTGATTCCGCGCTATTATTTACAGAGCTCGATGAAAAAACGCCAAAGCGGGATACGGAACCAAATGCCGGATGTGTTGGACCTGTTGAGCGTGAGTGTGGAGGCCGGTCTTGGATTTGATGCGGCGGTTATCCGCGTTTGCGACCGGGCGACAGGTCCGCTGATTGAAGAAATGATCACGGTATATCGCGAAATACAAATGGGCAGGCCGAGAAGGGAGGCCCTAAAGGATCTGGGCGAGAGAAGCAGTGTCGGAGAACTGAAAACATTTGCAAGCTCCCTCATCCAGGCGGATCAGCTCGGAATATCCATCAAAAATGTTCTGAATGCCCAATCCAGGCAGCTGCGGCTTTCAAGAAAACAGAGGGCGGAGGAAAAGGCAATGAAGGCTCCGGTTAAAATGATGCTGCCACTGGTCGTTTTTATCTTCCCGGTTATTTTCCTTATATTGCTGGGTCCTTCGGTGATTGAAATCCTAAAGACTTTCGGGTGAAAAAGCAGAATATAGGAGAATATATGCGGCAATATGTAAAATAATTCATAGAGTAATGCAAATAAGAATACCAGGAATACCAGGAATATCAGGAATACGAAGAATCAAAGAGTCAAAAAGACAGAAGAAAGGATTCAAGATTTATGGAAGAATACAGAGTGTTGAGGAATGGACAGAAAATAGCGGGAGAAGTGCATGTTGCCAATACGTTTGCGAAAAGGCTAAAGGGACTTCTTTTCAAGAAAGAACTGAATGAGGACCGGGGACTGCTGATCCGTCCATGCAGCCAGGTCCATACCATCGGGATGAAGTTCAATATCGATGTGGTTTTTCTATCCAACTCGGGGGAAGTGATTCATACGGAAATCGACATGGAACCGGGGAACATCAGTCCGCGTATCAAGCTTTGCAACCAGATTCTGGAACTGAAAGGCGGAACCATTCGAAAATTGAGTATAACAAGGGGCCAGCAGATGGTACTGGAACCTTCGGAGAATCATGGATGAAGATGGGGGGAGACTAGGATGGATAAAGAAAATGGTGTTATTTTTAGCGAGATGAAAGATTTGCGGACCAAAACATCCAAAGAGGAAGGTGCGGTTCAATTCAAAAAACATGTTTTTGGCGGGATAAAAGAAAGTGATGTGGAAGAATATATCGCGTCTATCACGCAGCAGTTCAATCGTGCGGAAGAAGCCTACAAGGACCGGATCGACGAGTTTGCGACACAAACCGAAATGTTGTCCAAAGAATGCGACAGCCGGTGGGAACAGTTGAAAACACGGGCAGATGAGCTCAACGAACGCAAAGAGGAGCTGCTCGCCCTCCAAAATGAAAACAATATCCTGCGTAAAGCAATCGAAGAAAATCAGCGAAAAATGACTGAGATCGAAACAAATGAATCGGAACGAATCCGAATCGAAGAATCCGCGACGGGTCTGATGAAAGAAAACGATCTTCTTAAGACGGAATTATTTGAAATTCAACAGGCAAGGGACCATTTGGCAGGAGAAAACGCAGTCATCAAAAAGCAGCTCAAAGAGGCAGAGGCCTCCTTGGAGGCTTCTGATAAAGAGAAAAGCGAGCTTTTGGAAGATATCACCCTGATTCGTTCCGCCGCCCGTCAGAATGAAATGAAAAAAAGCCTGGCATTGAGCGAGTATTCAGAAAAACAGAATTATGCAACGAATCAGGCAACCCAAAAGATGAAAGACCTGATTGCATCCATCGACGAGATGCGAAATGATTTTTGTCTGCTCAACAACGCACTGGAAGAGTAAACAAAAATCAAAATTTCGCTTTGATAGGATTCTATTCTTATTTTACAACGAGATTGGCCAGCCGCCCTTTCACATAAATGAATTTCACCAGCGATTTCCCTTCCAGGTGCTTCTTTACCGCCTCGTCTCCAAGGACAATAACCTGTACTTCATCAGAGGACGCGTCGGTCGGGATGGTCACCCGGACTTTGAGGACTCCGTTCATTTGAACACCGATCTCCAATTCGTCCAGGATCATGGCATTTTCGTCAAATGCAGGCCAGGATTGCTGGAAAATCGAGAATGAAAGTCCAAGGGATTCCCACATTTCTTCTGAGAAATGTGGCGCGAATGGCGCAATCAGAAGCAGAAAATCTTTCACTGTGTCAAAAAACAGCAAATGAAGGCGGCCTTCATTGGAAATCTGATATTTATTGATGGCGGTCAGCAATTCCATCAAACGGGCGATGGAGGTGTTGAACTGAAATTTCTCGGCGTCAATGGAGACGGCTTTGATGGCATAATGCCTTGCATACTGTAATTCCTTCTCTGCCGATCCGATCGGGAAATCCTGGAAACCGTTCTGTTTCGCTTTCGTTTCTTCCACCAGCCGTTCCACACGGCTGATGAATTTTGCAATCGCCTTTACTCCGTCATCGTTCCAGGGGCCTCCGTCTGTATAAGCGAATCCGAATCCCAGATACATCCGGAAAACGTCGGAACCGTACTTGATGATATAATCGTCGGGACAGATGGTATTTCCTTTGGACTTGGACATTTTCTGACCGTCTTCTCCAAGAATCGTTCCCTGGTGGACAAGGGAGCGGAATGGTTCGTCAAAAGAAAGATAGCCCATATCCCGCAAAGCCTTGGTGATGAACCGCGAGTAGAGCAGATGCATAGCTGCATGTTCCGCCCCGCCGATATATTTGTCAACCGGGAGCATGGTGTCAACAAGTCCCTTATCGAATGCTTTTTTATCATTTTTGTTATCGACATAACGCATCTGGTACCAGGAAGAACAGACGAAGGTATCCAGTGTGTCCGCGTCTCTTTTTGCCGGACCGCCGCAATGCGGGCAGGTGGTGTTGATAAAGGAGGCGGATTTTGCCAAAGGAGACTCTCCGTCGGGTTTGAATTCGACATCATAGGGAAGGGTGACCGGCAGATCTTCTTCCGGCACCGGAACAGGGCCGCAGGCATCACAGTAGACCATCGGGATGGGCGTTCCCCAGTAGCGCTGCCTGGAAACAAGCCAGTCTCTCAGACGATAATTGACTTTCATGCTTCCCATGTTTTCTTTGGCAAGCTTCCCGATGATTCCCGCTACAGAATCTTTGAATCCAAGCCCGTCGAATTCCGCACTGTCCACATTGACGCCCTTGTCACAAAACGGCAGCTCGCAAGGCGATCCATCCGCCGAGGTGATGACCCGGTTGATCGGCAGATTGAATTTATTTGCAAACTCAAAATCTCTTTCGTCATGAGCCGGAACCGCCATGACGACCCCGGTTCCATATCCGGCGATGACATAATCGGAAGCCCAGATGGGGACCTGTTCCTTTGTGATCGGATGGACAGCGTAGGAACCGGTAAACACACAGGTCTTCTCCCGGACGGTTGACATGCAGTCGATATCGCTGACCTTCTTGGTTTGATCCCGATATGCTTTAACCGCA
>CAZJXH010000091.1:0-12978 GCA_964549475.1 uncultured Oscillospiraceae bacterium | reverse complement strand
TCCAGGAAATGATCGTATCGGTGAAAATCGGATTCACCAAGCCGGATTCCCGTTACTTTGACTATGTTTTTCGGAAATATTCCATACAGGACAAAGGGCAGACCCTGATCATCGGCGATTCTCTCTCAGCCGACATCAAAGGCGGGCGGGATTACGGGATGGATACCTGCTATTATAATCCATTAAAAACAGCGGTCGCTCCAGGCACTTGCACCTACGAGATTTCACAGTTGGAAGACCTTCTCGGGATTCTGGATGAACCGGAAATCAATTGAAGAAGAAATAAAGATGAAAGAAACGGTCATATCCATTGACTGATATATTCACAAATGATATAGTACAAGCAGGGACAAAATAAGTATCATACGTGGATTCTGGTCGTGCAAGAAAGGATGGATATGCTGAATAACATACAAAGGTCTTTAGGCGATTTGTTAGGAGATCAATATGTCAAGGCGGTTGCAGAGTCGGCAACCATCCTGCTGGACATGGATCCGGAAAAGGCGGAACAGCTTACCAATACAAAAGTGGATTTTTTCAAGCCCGAAACAGCAGCGAAATGCGACGGCTTGCTGGAATCTGTCGGGAAACCATTTGTCAAACCATTCCTTGATGCGAGCCAAGGCGCGCCGACAACATCTTATAAAAAAGCGGCGAATCTTGATGCAGCGCCGATCGGCGGCCTTGGATGCCTACGCGTAGGCCAGGATGGCAGGCTGTATTTCGCTGCGAAAAGCGAGAATTATCATATTTCTTTGGGCCACAATTTCAGTGGATACAAACTGATCACCATGGCGCGGGAGCTTGGGATTCTCAATGCAACCCACAATAATACGCGCGGATTCATCACGCGCAAGATGGAAAGCGAGATCATCCGCTGCCTGCATGGCCTGAAGAAGTCCCAGTCGGAAGAGCTTCAGTCCATTATCGAATCAAAAGAACCGAAAGTGCTCAACCGCATCATCAATCTGGAAACAGGCAGTCTTGCGGTGGAAGCGGGCGTCAAGATGCTGCTGGCCCGGTTCTACAAATTGGATAAAACATTTCACGCACCGGTGTGTTCCGGGAAAACACCGGTTATTTTCGTCATGGCCGATAATATGGGCGGATTTGAAGCGAATTATCACGGAACAACGATGCTTACCCAGACTTTGCGGGGAATGTGGCCAGAAATCTATGAAAAAATCGAGAAAAGCGGCATATTCAAGGTTGTTTCCGTAAAAATCAACGATATTGAAGATTTTCAGCAAAAAATCGAATTATACAATCAGGGCGAATACAAAACCGCCGGATTCATCCACGAAATTGTCCTGATGAACTATGGAGGAATCCGCCTTACCGAAGAATACCTGCAGGCCGCGTATGCACTCTGCGATCAATATCACACACCGACTTTCGCGGATGAGATCCAATCGTGCATGTGGTACCGCGGGATGTTTCTTTTCAAATTGTACGATCTGCATCCAGATTTTGTGATTCTGGGAAAAGGATTCCCGGGAGGTGAATATTCCGCTTCTAAAATCATCACAACATACGAAATGGATTCGATGAACCAGTTTGGCGCATTGGTAACCAACGGGCAGGAAGAACTGGCCAGCCTTTCATATCTGATCACCATGGAATTTGAACAGGCAAATGAAAAAGAAATACAAGACGCGGGGGATTATTTTGAAGCAATCCTATACGATTTGAAAAAGAATTATCCTGACCGCATTGAAAAAATCGAAGGAAAAGGACATTTGGCAGCGATTCATTTTAAAACAGTCGAAGGAGCAGCCGATTTTGCATTGGCTCTGAATAAAATGGGCATTGATATCAGCGCGCAGACCTATAAAGCGAATTGTCCGCCGGCTGCGCTGATAAAACTTCCGCTTGTTGCGACAAGAAACGGGATGGATTATATCAAATCTAAAATGATGGCGGCATGTGGACAATAATTGCAAGAATTGTATACAATTTATTCAAATGCAAGAATTGTATACAATCTATGCATACTCGCAAGCTATTATACTTGAAACAAAAGCGAAATGTAAGGATATCGTAAATAAACGCATAGAATATGCAAGAACTATTGACAACAATTTCATTACAGGATAAAATGAAGAAACTAAAACGAAACTAAATCGCAAGTAATTTCAAAGAATAGCAAAAGTAAACAAAAGATGTAAACGGAGGAGAAAAAATGTACGACAAAAATTGGGCAAAAATGGACATCAGCACATTGCCATCAATCAAAACAGAGCTACCAGGACCGAAATCCAGAGAGATGCATGAGCGCGCAGCAAAAATCATGAAAGGCTTTTCCAGCCAGGTCAAATTATTTCCAGTCGCTTTTGAATCAGGAAAGGGCTG
Organism: uncultured Oscillospiraceae bacterium; assembly: GCA_964549475.1. Classification (GTDB taxonomy): domain Bacteria; phylum Bacillota; class Clostridia; order Saccharofermentanales; family UBA5734; genus JBBQKF01. The sequence goes on along the minus strand of CAZJXH010000091.1, from coordinate 10,626 downwards.
TACCCTTACGGATGTGGATGGAAATGTTTTTATCGATTTCTCATCCGGTATTTATGTGACAAGTCTTGGCCACTGCCATCCAAAAGTGAGCGAAGCGGTTTCAAAATATGCCAATCAGCTGATGAACTGCCACGATTTCACGACGGAAATCAAAATGAAACTGCTCGAAAAGCTTGCTTCGATTACGATGGGCGATTTGAACGGCGTACAGCTTTACGACTCAGGGACAACTGCAGTCGAGGCAGGATTGCGCTGTGCAAGAGCAGCATCGGGCAAGTTCGAATTTGTATCTTTCTGGAGAGATTTCCACGGCAAGACCATGGGGGCTGTGAGCTGTGCCGGAGTGGATAAAAGTCAGGGGATGAGAGCGCCTGGCTTCTTCCTTGCACCAAGACCGAACTGCTATCGCTGTCCGTTCAAGATGAAACATCCGGAATGTAATTGCTACTGTGCAGAGTTCCTTGAGAATGTGATTAAAAACGATACATCAGGGCAGGTTGCCGCGATCGTGCTGGAACCCATCCAGGGTTGGGGCGGATCGGTTGTACCGCCGGATGATTTCATGCCGAAATTGAGACAAATCTGCGATAAAAACAACATCCTGCTGATGGCGGACGAGGTTCTGTGCGGAATGGGAAGAACCGGTAAAATGTTTGCCATGGAACACTGGGACGTCACCCCGGATATCACAACACTTGGCAAAGGCTTCGGCAACGGATTCCCGGTTACCGCGATGTGTGTCAGTGACAAGTACAAAGACGCGGTCGAGAAGATCTCCGCATCCTCCAGCTACGGCGGAAACCCGATGGCCTGTGCAGCGGCGCTCGCATCCATCGAAGTCATCGAAGATGAACAGCTTTGCGAGAAATCGACCCATCTGGGCGAAATCTTCCTGAAGAGAATGAACAAAATGAAAGATGAACATAAGATCATCGGGGATGTCAGAGGTAAAGGATGTCTGCTTGCCATGGAGCTGGTCAAGGACAAAGAAACCAAAGAGCCTTTTGAAGATGCAGGAAAATATGTTTACCAGGAAGCCTTCAAAAGAGGATTGGCCTGGGTTCCATCCGGACATAACCTCCGGCTCTCGCCTCCGATCATCATGGAAGACGACATGGCAATGAAAGGCCTTGATATCATTGAAGCGGCTGTCACAGCAGTAGAGAAGAAGTACGGATATTGATTCAAACCGATTCGAAGGGAGAAAATAACGTGAAAGAATTACGCGTAGGCATTATCGGGTTTGGATTCATGGGCAAGACCCATACCTATGGATACAAGACCATCCCACTCTATTATTCCAATCTGCCATTTAAAATCAAGCTGGTCGGAATTTGCGATGCGGTTCCGGAAGTTGCCGAGCAGGCAAAAGAGATGAATGGGTTTGAATTTGCGACATCGAATCCCGATGATATTTTCAACCGGGAGGATATCGACATCATCGATGTCTGCACCCCGAACATCTATCATAAGGACGCGGTGCTCAAAGCGCTGCAGCACGGGAAGTGCGTATACTGCGACAAACCGCTTGCGACAAGCTATGAAGAGACCAAGGAAATAACAAAAATACTCGACCAATATGACCTGACCACCCAGATGGCCCTCCAGTACAGGTTCTTTCCCGCGACCATGCGGGCGAAGGAACTGATCGAGGAAGGCAGACTTGGGCGGATCCTCTCTTTCCGCGCAGCTTATCTGCATTCCGGCTCTGTTGATCCAAACAAGGCGATTGGATGGAAGCAGGATAAGAAAGTCGGCGGCGGCGGCGTCCTGTTCGACCTGGGATCCCATGCACTGGATATCATGTATTATCTTTTGGGCGAATACGCCTCGATTTTTGCAAAAACCGAGATCATTTACAATCAAAGACCGGATAAGACCGGCAAAATGGTTGACATTGAAGCCGATGACGTCGCTTTCATGATCGCAAAAATGAAAAACGGCGGAACAGGAACCATCGAGGCCTCCAAAATCGCAACCGGCGCAAATGACGAGCTGCGGTTCGAGATCCATGGCGACAAAGGCGCGGTGCGCTTCAACCTGATGGATTCGAACTGGCTTGACTTTTATGACAATACAGTGGCGGACGCTCCTCTTGGCGGAACCAAAGGGTACACCCGGATCGAATGTGTCCAGCGGTTCAAGAAGCCGGGCGGCGATTTCCCGAGCAGCAAGTTTTCCATCGGCTGGATTCGTGCCCACGTTCATAGTCTTTATAGCTTCCTGGACTGCGTTTATGAGAAGAAAAAGGCAACTCCTTCTTTTAAAGATGGCGCCTATATCCAGCATGTAATGGAAAAGGCCTATGAGTCCGATGCCGCAGGTGTATGGGTTCAGATTGACTGATTTATGGATATTTGGATCGAATTTTATGAAAATTCGCGAAAAAATCATAAAAAGTAAGTAGAATAGTTGACATTATAGCGGTATATGGAGTATTATCTACAAGCAAGGGCCGTACTCAAGGCCCATCAGAAGGCGTATTTCTATACCGGAGAAAGATGATATTAAATTCGTCTTACGATTGATAGAAAAGAGTGAGATTGAATTAAAACTATAATTCGATCCAAATTAACAAGGAGGCACATTACCATGGCAGACAAAACAATCACATGCAAAGATTGCGGTTCAAATTTCGTTTTCACAGAGAACGAACAAGCATTCTACAAGGAAAAGGGATTCGAGAACGAACCTCAGAGATGTCCTGAATGCAGAGCGGCATACAAGCAGCAGCGCAGAGGCGGATTCGGCGGCGGACAAAGAGAAATGTTCCCTGCAGTATGCGCAGAATGCGGCAAGTCCACAACAGTTCCTTTCAGACCGACCGAAGACAAGCCAGTTTATTGCAAAGAGTGCTATCAGCAGAAGAGATAAGACCCGATCAACCGATTGCATGAACCAGGTAATTGATGGATAAAACGAGGACCAATTCGTTCAGACATTCAATTTCAACGATCATGAAACCTCATTCCGGTCAGTAATGGCGGGGATGAGGTTTTCTTTATCTAAAAATAGGGATTTTCTTTATATAAAAATCCCTATTGCAATTATATAATTTACAAGATATAATCATGAATACTATTTTAATAAATGACAACGGGGTCGTTGCTTGTAGTGCGGAATCGCAGTACTGGCAGAGGCCCTTTTCTTTTTGGATTCATCAAACAGGATGGATATCCTTTCAATGACGAAAGAGAATGTTCCACAGAAAATATCAAGGAGGATTCCCTATGAACGCATTGAATTCAGGCGATATCTCATGGATGCTCACTTCATCCGCTCTCGTACTCCTCATGACTCCTGGGCTGGCCTTTTTTTACGGCGGTCTTGTGAAACGGAAAAACGCCATCAACACCATTATGGCATCGGTTTCCATGATGGGACTGGCCTCCGTACTTTGGGTGCTGGTCGGATTTACCCTTACTTTCAGCGGGGACATCGGCGGAGTGATCGGCAATTTTAACTGGCTCGGTCTCAATGGGGTCGATGCCGCACCGGGACCTTTTGCTCCGACTATACCGAACTTGAGTTTTGCGATTTTCCAAATGATGTTTGCCATTATCACACCGGCGTTGATTACTGGTGCAATCGCTGAAAGAATGCGATTCTCTTCACTGTTTATTTTTATGGGCGCCTGGTCGATCATTGTTTATTATCCGCTTGCACATATGGTGTGGGGCGGCGGCTTTATCCAGCAGCTTGGTGCGCTTGACTTTGCGGGGGGGAACGTCGTCCATATCAGTTCGGGTGTCAGCGCGCTTGTTCTTGCGCTTATCCTCGGAAAACGCAAACATCACGGGAAAGCGACGTATCATCCGCACAATGTGCCATTTGTCCTTCTTGGCGCAGCTCTTTTATGGTTCGGATGGTTTGGATTCAATGCCGGAAGCGCCGGCGGCGCCAATGAAATCGCCGTACGCGCGTTCATGACGACCAATACCTCTGCTGCCGCGGCTCTTCTATCCTGGATGCTGATTGAGAAGCTTCACAGCGGAAAGCCGACCTTGGTGGGTGCATCTACCGGACTGGTGATCGGACTGGTGGCCATCACCCCCGGTTCGGGGTTTGTTCCCGTATGGGCGGCCCTGATAATTGGTTTTCTTGTCAGTCCGATCTGTTATTATTTCATTACGTTTATCAAACCCAGATTCGGATACGACGATGCGCTGGATGCGTTTGGGTGCCATGGAATCGGAGGTATCTGGGGATGTATCGCAACAGGTATTTTTACCCAGAAATCGTTGAATCCCATAGCGAAATGGAATGGACTCCTCTTTGGGGACACGGAGCTGTTTGTTCGTCAACTGATCTCCATTTTAATTACGATTGCCATTGCAATCGCAGGAACGCTTCTCGCAGTCGGCATTGCAAAGCTTGTCACAAAACAGCTTCGTGTTTCGACCCGGGACGAAGACAACGGACTGGACCTTTCGGAGCACGGAGAAACCGCATATCCTGCATTCACCGGCATGGATCAGTAGAAAAGGTTGAACTGACATGGTAATAAAAAGTTTGAAAAATGTCAGTAAAAATTGAAACCAGAATGGAAAGAAATAAAACGAAAATGTAATAAAATGAAGAAGAATAAAAGAATAATAAAAAAATAGTAAAAAATCCGAGCAGGAGGCTCTGTATTATGAAAAAATTGGAATTTTTTATCCGCCCTGAGAAACTGGAAGATGTGAAAGAAGCGTTTGATACACTGAAAATCAATGGCCTGACTATTAGTGAAGTCATGGGCTGCGGAAAACAAAAAGGCTGGAAGGAATATGTCCGGGGTTCCGAAGTGGAATACATGTTTGTAAAAAAAATCAAAATTGAAACCGTGGTGATGGACGACCAGGTCGAAAAACTGGTTGAGACCATTTGTGTGATTGCGCAGTCCGGAGAAGTCGGCGATGGGAAGATCTTTATTTATGATGTGCAGGATGCGATCCGGATTCGGACAAAAGAACGGGGAGAGTCGGCGCTGAAATGAAAAATAATGGAATATGGGGACGGTTCTTGTATTTCATAAATAGAATAAAATAAAATGAAATGCAAGAACCGTCCCCATATTTCGCATGTTCCACCTGCCATGAATCCATTTCTTTTCGTAAGCGATTATCCTGATAAATTCCTTGATTTCTCCCTGCTTTAAAGATACAATTAACAAAGTAAAACAGCAGGGGAGCGTCCGATGAAAACATTGATTATGAAACAGATCCGATCCAGAATTTCTATTATCAAATTCAACTTTGAGAATGACCGGGATTTCTCGCTTTTCCTGATAGTCGGTTTTTTAAGCGGCATCTCAAGCGGTATCAACACCTCGGTTTTCAATAACTTCCTAAGCGATACCTACCTGTTGTCTGCTACCGGAAGGGGGATTGTGGAAGTCCCGCGGGAATTGCCCGGCCTTCTGATCGTAATCGTCCTTGCTTCGCTGGCTTTTTTAGGGGATGTCAAGATCGCCACCATCGGAATGATCTGCTCTGCAATCGGGATGATCGGGCTGGGGCTGTTGTCTCCGACTTTCCCGATGATGATCGTTTTTATGATGGTTATGAGCCTTGGAATGCACATCATCCTGCCTATCGCGCCCAGCATCGGGATGGGTCTTTCCAACCGGGAGGAATACGGAGCGAGGCTGGCTAAATACAACTCATACAGCTTGCTGGCGACCATTCTTGGATTTGCTGTCGTCTGGGTGGGTTTTTCTTATTTCAATTTCAGCTATACTGCAGCATTTATTATTGCCGCTGTATTTTATTTTTTTGCAGCGATCATCCTGTCCATGATGAAAAAATCCGTCCCCCATCATACGAAATTCAAACTGATTTTTCGTAAGCGCTATACACTTTACTACATTCTTTGCATCGTAAACGGCGCCAGGAAACAGATATTCCTGACGTTCGCCCCCTGGGTCCTGATCCAGGTCTTTCATCTGGATGCACCTGTTTTCGCCATTTTGGGCGTTATCATCGCGCTGATCAGTATTTTTACAAGAACAATTGTCGGCAAAGCGATTGACAGCAAAGGGGAGAGGTTCATTTTATCCCTGGAGGCGATCGTCCTTTTTGTGATCTGTATCGGATATGCCTATGCGGAGGATTTTTTCTCTGCCTCCGTTGCGCTGGTGATTATCGTTGTTTGCTATATTCTGGACAACTCTATGAGCACGGTTGAAATGGCACGATCTACCTATCTGAGAAAAATCGCTGTTGATCCGTCGGACGTGACGCATACGCTGGCGACCGGCACAAGCCTGGATCATATTGTGTCCATGTCGATCCCGGTCCTGGGCGGCATGCTCTGGGTCGCTTACAGTTATAAATATGTATTTCTTGTCGCAGCGGGCGTCGCGCTCCTGAATCTCTTCCTGTCTTTAAGGATCAAGGTGATAGCGGAAAAATGAGCAGCGAGGAATCCGATAAGAATATAAAAGAAGTGCGGAAACTGGCGGATGGTTCCTGCCTGCTGCTATCGACTTCGGATGTCGTACAGATGAACCTGCTCGAAAATATGCTGGCTGAATCCGGTATCCCTTTCCTCGCAAAAGACCAGGGCATGGGTACTTATCTTAAGATATTTTCAGGTCAGTCGTTCTATCCAACGGATATTTATGTGAATCCGGGCGATTATGACAGGGCAAAGGAATTGCTGGACTGCTGCTTTGCCGGACCGGAAACAGAGCTGGAAACAGAGCTGGAAACGGAGTCGGAAACGGAGACAAACGGCGATATTGCACCGGAAGAGAACGGCGAAAACCAGCCGTTCCACAGACAGAAAAAAATATCCAGAATATTCTTTGCAGTCATCCTTCTTCTCAATCTGGCAGCTTTTCTTTATGGTGTTATTAGTCTTATTATCAGCACTTTTCAAAAGACAAAGTAAAAAAGGTCTTGACAATTATATCGGGAGACGATATAGTAGTATTACGGTTACCGATATAACGGCTGACGTAATAAAAGGAGGCATTCATTTTGACGGAAAATACAGAACGGGTGGCTTTGACCGAAGCGGTATTTTACATTTTACTATCACTCTATTCCCCGATGCACGGTTACGGGATCATGCAGAATGTCAAAGAATTGAGCAAGGAACGAGTGAATCTGGGCGCGGGAACACTATATGGCGCCATCAACACCCTGCTTGAGAAAAACTGGATCCGGTCGCTGGAAATCGAGAAAGATTCCCGAAAGAAAGAATACAGGATTACAGATCTGGGAAAATCAGTTGTTCTCGGCGAGATTCTTCGATTGAACGAACTGCTTGCCAACGGGGAAAAAATCACAGGAGGACTGGATCAATGAAACATATTGTATACAAATTGTTTTGGAATTATGAGAAAGAGGAGGCGTGGCTGAACAAGATGTCCGCAATGGGCCTGGCGATGACCGATTATTCATGGTGCAAATATGTTTTTGCGGATACGCCGGAAAATGAATACATTTATCGGATTGAGCTTTTGGACGAGTTGCCCGCCCATCCGGAGAGCGTAGCCTATATCCGGTTCATGGAGGAAAACGGGGTGGAGCATATTTCAAGTTATGTGCGCTGGGTCTATTTCCGCAAGAAGTCATCCGAGGGCGCTTTCGACATCTATTCGGATATCGAATCCAAAATCAAGCATTATAATCGAATCCATGTTTTTTGGAGTACAATCATGTTCGTAGAACTTACCATCGGTCTTTCCAATATCACCATTGGAATGAGCGGCTGGTGGAGCGGCCGCGGCATCAGCCTTCTAAACCTCATTGTCGGAGTAGTCCTTATCCTGCTCGGATTGGTGTTTTTAAAGGGAATACTGGGGATACGCAAAAAAATGAAGAAGCTTCAACAAGAAAAAATGATCCGGGAATAAACGTCAGACACGAATGACAGACATTAACGATAGACAGATATTAACGATAGACAGACAGTAAAAAATATACAGAAATTAAAAGCAAGTAAAAAGAATCAGAACCTGGTAAAATAAATCGAAATAAAATAACAAACGAGGGTTCACCATGAAAAATACAAATCGGTCTTCTGAAATAAAAAACGGACTGCTATCCCATGGCGCGGACCTTGTGGGATTCGGCGACCTGACTTCCTTGCCGCCGGACCAGAGAGACGGTCTGCCGACCGGGATCGCGGTTGCGGTCAAGCTTCCAAAAGAAGTCGTCAAAGGCATCCTGGACATGCCGACGAAAGAATATTACGACCAGTACAATGCGATCAACCTGCAGCTGGACGAACTTGTCGAATACGGAGCAAAAATACTTCGGGAACTCGGATTCCGTGCAGTCGCCCAGAGCAGACCCCGGGTATCCCAGTCGGAAACCGACTATACTACCCGGCTGCCGCACAAAACCGTGGCGACCCGCGCCGGGATCGGATGGATCGGCAAAAGCGCCCTGCTTGTCACAAAGAACTACGGATCTGCCATCCGGCTATCCTCGATTCTGACCGATGCGCCGCTGGAAACCGCAAAACCTCAGAACAACTCGCTTTGTGGCGGATGTATGATCTGTATGACAAGCTGTCCCGCTGAAGCAATCACCGGATGGAACTGGTCTTTGGGAACACCCCGTGACGAGATTTACAATCCCTGGCTATGCCGGGAAACCGCGCGCGCACGATCGTGGCAAAGTTTCGGCATCGAAATCACCCTTTGCGGGAAATGCATCGCGGTCTGTCCCTACACGCAACAGTATCTGAACAGCAAGTCATGAACAATAAGTAAATGAACGTAAATGAACGTAAATGAATACCATTTCAACCTTTCCGCATATTGACAAGCTTCGTGAAAAAGAATATGATTGATGCCAATAGTATGATCTGATGCATATTATTGGCATCAATAATATGCTTATGAGCATCTTTACAACACATATAAAGGAATGAAACCGATGAAACGTTTGATTATGGACGAATTGATAAAATGGAAGACGTCCCCTCGCAGAAAACCTCTCCTGATAAAAGGGATGAGGCAAGTCGGCAAAACGTGGCTTTTACGAGAATTCGGGAAGACCGAATATGAGGAAACTGCTTATTTCAATTTTGAAAACAATCCTAAACTTGCTCAGCGATTTCAATCCGATCTTGATCCGAAGAGGATTATCCTTGAGCTGGGAATTTTAAATGGCAAATTGCTTCTTCCTGGCAAAACATTGATTATATTTGATGAAATTCAGATATGCAGCGAAGCGATTACCTCCCTTAAGTACTTTTATGAAAATGCACCTGAATATCATATTGTATGTGCAGGGTCATTGCTTGGGATAACCCTTGCAAAACCTGCTTCTTATCCCGTTGGCAAGGTCGATATCATGACACTCGGGCCAATGAATTTCATGGAATTTCTGCTGGCAAACGGAGAAGAACTGCTAGTCGACTTTATCAATAAAGAGGTGATAAAGCCTGAACCTGTCGCAGAAATGTTTACGAACAAACTGCAGGATTACCTTAAGACTTATTATATCACCGGAGGGATGCCGGAAGCCGTTTCAACGTGGTTGGAAACAAATGATAACGACTTATTGGAAAAAGTTTTACAAAATATTCTTCATTTATATGAGCTTGATTTTGCAAAAACCTCACCCACTTCCGATATTCCGAAGCTTAAGGCGATATGGGACTCCATCCCTTGTCAGCTTGCAAAAGAAAATAGCAAATTTGTCTATGGACTACTTCGTGAAGGGGCTGGAGCAAGAGCCTATGAGAATGCAATCATGTGGCTGCGAAATGCGGGAATGGTATATGTAATTTATCAAATAGAAAAACCATCTATCCCTTTAAAGGCATATATGAAAAAAGAGCACTTTAAAATTTATTTTCCTGATGTGGGATTGCTTCGAAAAATGGCAGGAATTCATGCAATGTCAATAATAAATGAGGATTCTCTGTATCAAGAGTTCAAGGGCGTGATGGCAGAAAACTTTTTTCTACAGGAAATCATCAGCTTCCTTGAATCCCCGCCATTTTATTGGAGCAGCGGGAACCTCGCGGAGGTTGATTTCGTCGCACAATTTAAAGACATAATTGTGCCGGTAGAGGTTAAATCGGCGACAAATATAAAGGCCAAAAGCCTTGCGGTCTATCGATGCAAATATTCCCCGCAAGTATCGGTAAAAGTGTCATTGCGAAACATAAGCTATAAGGAAGGCGTATTGAACTGTCCACTTTATTTAGTATGGCGGTTGACATCCCTTATCGAATCATTAGGAAAGGAACGTTAAAATGTCAGATTATATCCGAACCTTCTCAAAAATCAAATTCTATCCACTGGAACCCGTCGCAGAAGATATAAGAATCGAGGACATAGCCCATGCGCTTTCGCTGATGACCCGGGCGAACGGCCATCTTATCCATTTTTATTCCGTCGGGCAGCACAGTGTCAACTGTTATCATGAGGCAGATGCGAGAGGATACAGCAAGAAAGTGCAGCTCGCCTGCCTACTCCATGACGCCAGCGAAGCCTATATCTCCGATATCACAAGGCCGGTGAAAGCAAATCTGCCGCAATACCAGGAAATCGAAGAGACCTTGCAGACCATGATCTACGAAAAATTCGGACTGTTCCTGAGCGACAAAGAACAGCAAGAAATCAAATCCGTCGATGATGCTCTCTTATACCACGAATTTTTCGTGATGATGGAC
>CAZJXH010000090.1:0-13046 GCA_964549475.1 uncultured Oscillospiraceae bacterium | reverse complement strand
CAGAAATTAGAAGTATTCTTCGAGCGAAAAACATAGAGCATCTTTTCCACGCCAATACAGTTCTGACAACACTTTCCTTTTTTAAAATTGGGGGACTTCTTTCTCGTGGTATGGTTGAGGAACTTGGGTTATTGCAAACGACACAATTCAGTGATGAAAAAGATAAGGAACTCGGTATATGGTATGATATGTTTTTTGATTCAGTTGATATTCACGAGAGAGCAAAAAAACTTAATAAATATGGACCATTAACACTAGTTTTCGATTCAGAATTATTGCTCATTGAAGGACTTGATATTAAGATAACAAGAGATAATCCTATTCGATGGGATCCGGATACTCCTTTTAATCAAAGATACTTTGAGGACACCGAATTGCTCCATTCAGAGTATGAAAAGGGGGCTTTCAATCAACATCTTACTATTTGTAACATGCATCATGCATTACCTTTTATACCGTATTTACAGCAAATAATCATAGATAACCCCAAGACTATAACAAACAGACACCTCTTTGGAAATGCACTTGATACTCTACAAACCATTATAGATCGAAGTTATCCAGTTGTTGAATTGGTTGTTCGGAAATGCCCGTGCGATTGCACATGCACAATTAAATATAATGAATTCAAACCAATGGCTATCTGGTATAGATACCGTACAGAATGATGTTACTAAAACCTGTCTGTCGTGGCGGTTTTTTCATCATTCCGTCATGTGACTGGACTAAAATGGATATAATATAACGATTCCTATACCTTTCAATTTAAAGTCAAATTTCCCTATTGAGGGGGGGGAGGGTACATCTTTCAGCACAAGAGTTCCAAATTATCTGAAAACCACCTTTTTTAGTCCTTTTATCTTATTTGGAGATGCCCTCCCAGATTTGTTTCAGTATTTTCATTATAGAGCAAAACATCATCATCTGAGGCTATCAAACTTTCCTTCAATTATTTATCACGATATTGCTTGCTCATTATTATAATTTCCAATCACCTCTTCCCATGTAGAATGATATTCAACAATTCATTAAGGTCTTCCTTTTGAGCGGAGCTAAATCCATATTCAGATGCTATTTCTGAACATTCTTTTTGAGAAACCAATATGGTTAATACTTTTAAATTAACCGTTTCGGTTGTAATAGCCTCATTCCCACTTTCATCAGTTGAAGAAACTGTTCCGAACATATTTTCAGTTGTTACCGAACTAGATATTTTAATCATATCCCAAAGAATTGTTCTCAATATCTCTTTTTTTGAATCATTTATAGTTATTACTCCATCAGGATTGGTTGGATCCGTAACGGTTTTTACTGCATAAACAGCCAATACCTCATCCCATTTAATTTGTGGCAGTAATCCATCTGGTGAATTATACACAACAATATCGTGAGGATTGTCAGTCTCTATTTTCTCGATTTTGTTGCTGTATTCGCTGTTAAGCTCAGATATGACTTGTGTTATGGTATATCCTTGTGAATTAATTTGTTCATTTGAAAAGAATATACCAAATCCAGAAGATAAAATAATCCCCACCATACATATAATAAGAATTATAACAACGGCAATCCAACCGCCTGCTGCGATGAGTGAAACCAATCCTTTGACTGATGCAATAATCGCCTTAGCTGCTGCAATAGTTGCTTTGACTGCTACCTTTACTGTTGTAACTGCGATTTTTGCCGTGGCTCTTGCCGATTGTGCCGCCACTCTAGCGGCTTTAGCAGTCGCTTGTGCCGTTTTACTAACTGCTTTTACAGTGTGCCGAGAAGTCTTAATGGTCGTTTTGGCTGTTCTCTCTGCATTTCTAATCGTCTTAGGGACCTTCTTGATCGTTCCTTTTATTGTTTTCTTAAAGGCCCTGTTTGTAGCTTTTGCTGGTTGTTTGATTGTTTTTTCAACGTTTGGTGTAGCCTTAATCGTTCTTCCGGCAGCATGTTTTGTTGTTTGCGTTGCTTTACGGGTATTTTCCTCAGTGTGCTTTTTAGCCTGCTCTTTAATAGGCTCGGATTCACGGTTCACCTTGTTTTTAATATTATGAGTGTCCTTTACCTTATCAATGATTTTACCTGTTTGCTTTTTAATTTGATATCCAGTTTTATAGACAGCATTCTCCACACCGCGAGTGGTATTATCGGTAGCGTATTCAGAAGGAGATTCGCTCTCCACTTGTTGTCCGTACTGTGCTTCGTCTTTTGTGCGGATATAAGCATTCTTCATTTTATCGGCAGCATTTACTGTCTTATCAAAGATCTTGATATCCTTTACACCTTCCCGCGTTTTAATTTTATTGCTCATTTACTTTTATCTCCCGTTAAAATATTTACAAACAGACTTTTTTGACAATCCGCCTGCATTCGTTAATATTTCTTATTGACTTGAAAATTCCGATGGTCTGGTAGACATCAGCCGGTATAACTGAGTATCATGCGGAAAGCTGTCGCAGAATGGTACAAGCGAACTACCTACCTTGACCAACCCGGAGCCCGCCGTAACATTGGTTATATACGAGAGTTGGAGGTCAGAAATATTCAACAGCTTTGCAAGCTCCAGTCTGTCTGTCGATGCCTGGTTGAGCATGACGATGAATTCGGAGTTTGCAAGCATGGTCCTTGCTGTGTGGCTTTGCAGAAGATCATCGACATTTTGGGTGATACCAGTACAGAATGCGCCGTATTTACGAACACGTTTCCAAAGGGTAAATAGAAAGTTTGCGGAATACTCATGCTGGAACAACAAGTAAATCTCATCAATGATGATAAAGGTGTTTTTACCTTTGGACCTGTTTTGTGTTATTCGGTTTAGGATACTGTCAAGAACGACAAGCATGCCAATCGGCAGAAGCTGTTTACCAAGATCGAGAATGTCATAGCAGATCAGGCGATTGTTCACATCCACATTGGTCTGCTTTGCAAAAGTGTTTAGGCTGCCGTCTGTAAAAAGTTCAATCGCAAGAGCGATTTCCTGCGCTTCGGGTTCATCTTGTAGGAGCAGTTCTTCACGAAAATCCTGTAAAGTTGGAGGAATCCCGGTGTAATCTTTTTGGAGACTTTTTCGATAAACCGTGGCGGTACAGCGGTCAATCAGGGATTTTTGTTTCGCGCCAAGATTCTTGCCACCGATCAACTGTTCACAAAGGGATAGGACAAACTCGGATTTCAGGATAACCGGGTTTGCACCGTCGCCATAATCCTTGTTCATATCCATTGCATTAATATGATTATCTGATGTGGCAGAAATGTTGATAACTTCACCACCCATTGCTTTTACCAAGGAGGTGTATTCCCGCTCCGGATCGATAATTAAAATCTCATCTTCAGAACTTAAGATTTGATTAACAATCTCACGCTTGGCGGCAAAGGATTTACCGCTCCCGGATACTCCTAATATAAAGCTGTTGCCATTGAGTAAACACTTACGGTTTGCGATAATCATATTTTTGCTGATCACATTCTGCCCATAATAAACTCCGTGGTCATGACAGATTTCCTGTGCACGAAATGGAATAAACACCGCAAGGCTTTCGGTTGTAAGTGTTCGAAGAGCATTGATTTTCCTTAGCCCATAGGGTAGGACTGTGTTTAATCCATCCATCTGCTGATATTTTAAGGTTGCAAATTGACAAAGATGTTTTCTTGCTGTTGTCAGTAAGCTTTCGGTATCACTGTCAAGCTGTTCTTTCGTTTCTGCTGTGTGCACCATCGTTAAAACCGCAAACATCATTCGCTGGTCACGGGTGGTAAGATCGTCCAAAAACTCCTTGCTTTCCTTGCGCTGCTGTTCCATATCGTAAGGAATCACTGCAGAGAAGTTATTGTTTTGGTTTTGCTTTCTCTGCCAATTGGTGATATTGGTTTCAACTCCCAGAATGCGGTTTTCAATCTCGCGGACTGCTTCATCGGTGGGGACGGGAATAATATCCAGACTCAACATCATATTACGGTTCAGATCGCAAAGCTCCGCTACAAAACTGTCCTTGATATAGGAAGCATAATCTTTCAGAAAGATGACACGACCATATCGCTCGCCCATTTTAAAATAATCTTTTTCGAATTCAAACGTATCGGGGCAGATATAATCTTTGAAATCATGTCCTTTTCGCATTGATTCATTAAGATTTAAACGAAAATATGCTTCCTCGCCATTTCGAAAGAAATCGTGAAAGATACGCAGTTTTTGAATAGCATCCAATTCCGCACACCAAGAACTGAGATTGGAGAAGTGGGTCATAAGGTCAGTGCCAATACGTGCAAAATAGTTTCTTGCTTCTTCAATGTTCTTTTTACACACAGACACCGTGATATATTTTTCCTGAATGATATTGTTAGCACCTGTTGCCTTATCCATCAGCATTTTATTGTATTCTTCCCGATAAGGATCCAACCCATCCTCACGCATAGTGATCAAAATACTGTTTTCAAAATCAACTTTGTTAAGTCTCCGGTTGTTAATGGTAATCTTTGTTGTTGCTCCGCTATCAAGTGAATTGAGCAGTTCGGAATACGCCAGAAACATCGCTTCTTTTTCCTCCCGGCTCGCAACTGCATAGTTGATATCTTCAAATTTGAAAGTCTTTGAATACTTATTGTCAACCAGGAATATTCCATCATCCCAGACTGTTTGAATGGGGATTACCTGTTGAACCCCTTTGGGCACAGTGAATTTATCCTTGTCTTGTTTGAAAATATTTTTCAATGTCTTAATCATTATTATGATTTCCTTCCTGTAAAATATTAAGTTCCGTTCGCGAAACGCGGGTCATGGACCCGAAATATACTCTTTGTCATTTGAAAATTTTTCAAGCAATCTCACTTCTTAGGCTTTTCCATCAAATGCTTTGTAGCATCGTAATAAATGTTTGTTGCATAAAATGTCAGCCGCTTTGGTATTAAAAATTCCGACTTGATCCATGCCCATAGAAATTGTTCCGCTGTCATTCCGTGGTATTTAATAAACCCCAGTGCTGCAAAGGGCGCTGCTCCAAGAATGCACATCCAACTCACTGTTTCTGTACCGAAATAATTCCTTAGTCCAAAATAGATTCCGATTGCAACGATACAGGCAAAACTCGAAAAAATGAACTGTCGAAGGGACAGTCCGAAAAACATGCTTTCCGTGTAATCACGGATTTCCTTATTAATTTTTACTTCCATCGTAAAATTCCTTTCTATTATTAGCTTCCAAACATCATTTCATGAACAACCCGATCGGCCATTTTCACGGCACCAACGAGAATAAGCATATTAAAAATAATCTCCCCTGTATAAGTCCACACCATAGTTACAGCACTTGCATTCGGATCAACCACAGGTGGACTTGATGCAAATGCCGAAAAGATGACACAGCCAAGAACAATAATCGCGCCTTCAAGACAAACCGCAGCATAAGCTTTGATAAAACTCTTGCCCACGCTCTGACTTGGCTCCCCTGCGAATGCTGATAATGGAATCGGAGCAATTGCTGTATATAGATAAAGTTTAAAAAATCGGCCATAAACACTCATGATCATAATGAATGATAGAATCGTTATAAAAAGTCCGCCAATAAGAGTTACCGCCCAAAGTGGGACACTTTCAATAAAACTACAATCATTAATAGCCGTAACAATGACAGCCGGTAATACTGTCTGCTGTGCGTTACCAAATCCTGCAGCATTCATTATGGTAGAAATAATCCCTTGAACAATTTTGAATAATACCATCATCAGATCAAGACCATATGTAATGACCGATTTTGCTAGAACAAACCGAATAAATAACTTCAAAGCATGTTCTGGCTTCTTCACCTCTGCAAAACTGCCACAGGTTTTTACAACGCCAACCACAAAGAATAAAACAAGCAGAGCATACCCAATCGCTTGTAATGCGCCGTGAATATTTACAACCTCATTCCATATAGCACCTCCTTTGAATGTTTCAGGCGACTGGGTAAATAGTTGCCATATTTCACTTAACTTGCTGTTCCAAGTTCCCAAGGCATTATTCAGGTTATCTACAATCCAATTTCCACTTGATAAATTGAAATAGAACAAATAGAACATCTCCTTTCATTTGAAAATAGTATTTGTGAATTGATTTGGGATCTTTTAAAAAATGGTATAATATGTGTAAACAAAATTTGCTGTGGACTTAATGACCTACGAAATACGTTAAAGGTAAAAAAATCCAGAAAAGTGCATATTAGGCTAATAATGGGAAGTTCGATTATTAAGAATGAAAGTAAACATCCAGTAAATAGGAATGTATTGTGAGGCGTAATAAATGCCAGGTATAACAAAAAGAAAATATGTTGGCGAAACAATGAGTTTAAACAAAAGTATGCAAAGGCCATTGTATTTGATTTCTGAAATTTTACCGAAAGAATATGATGGAGAAATTTTATTTGATTATTTTATGAAGTACTATCCTAACGAATGGAATACTTTAGTTCAAATGCATAAACAATATTCGGAAAAAGATATGTTTCTTCAATCAAAAGGTAAAAAAGCAAGATACAGGCCAATGACACCAGAAAAATATTTTTTCTCACTTCCTTTGGTGAAGAATATTTTAAGTGATAATAGAAAAGAAAAATATAAAAAAAGTTACGATGAAAAAGCTGTTTCAGAAAATTTAGATAGCTTTGAAAAAAAGAGAGGTTCTGCAATTGCAGAACGAAAATTGAAAATTGAAAGCAATACAAAATTTATTCAAGATATAGACCCTTTGTATATAGATTTTTATATATCGGAATACCATAAAAATGGTACTTCAACAGAGAAAAAAATTGAAATCGTTAAAGATTTGAGTAAATATAACTCCAACAAAATTAACACCTTTTTCTATAAGCTCAACGATGCAGAACAAAATAATCAAGTGCGGCAAATGACATTTAAATATTTGCAAGACAGGAGTTTATATGCAAAACTTCGTAAAAATTTCAAAGGTAAAAAAAAGACATACCAGACTGAAAAATCATCGTTTAATATGACACCAGAAGATTTGTTTAAAAAATTACAGCAACGAGAAATACAAGCAAAGAAGAAATATAATATTTTTATTTCCCATAGTTTTGTAGACCAAGAAAAAATTATTAAATTATACAAATGGTTAAACACAAAGGGTTACTCTTGCTACTGTGATTGGACAAGCGATTCTGAATTTTTAAAAAGAAATATGATTAGTAAATATACTGAAGAAGTCCTTAAAAAACGTATAGAACAGTCCAATTTTGTTGTTTATGCTAAAAGTGATACTGCTGAACAATCAAAATGGGTGGCATTCGAATTGGAATATACATTAAGCATAAATAAATATATTAAAACTGTAAATTTAATTGATATCGATAATGATGAATTGCTTAACAGTTTATTTAATGACTTTAAAAAAGGAGAAAAAACAAAATGAAAAATATTTTTGAACAAGGAGAATTCAATAGTTATCGAGTTGTTCGATTAGATGAGTCAAGAAGCGCTGTAACTAAATCTTATCAATTTAGTCTTACCACAACAATATTTATTTCACATAAGCATGATGATTTAGAGGATTTGAAAGGAATTATAGGGTTTCTTGAAAAAGAGTACAATGTTAAAGCGTTTATTGACAGCAATGATCCTTCTATGCCACTTAAAACTTCTGGCGAAACCGCAAAGCAAATAAAGGACAAGATAGTGTTGTATGATAAATTTATTTTACTTGCAACAAATGGAGCAGTAGAATCAAAGTGGTGTAATTGGGAATTAGGATTTGGTGATGCTCAGAAATTTAATAAGGATAACATTGCATTGTTCCCAATTAAGCCAAAGGGAGAATGTGATTCAGCTTACAAAGGTACCGAGTATATGTTAATATATCCATATATTGTATATCGTGATGGTAGTGAAAAATATTCAAGTGGTGACATAATATCTTGTGGCTACTATGTTCGCACAGAGAATAAGGACGGTCCTGCTACAATAACACCTTTAAGTGATTGGCTAAAGCAAAAATAAAAAAGGAGTAATAATTATGAACGAAAATAAAATTAAACACCTTGAATTTATACAAGCAAACATTGCACGCATGAATCAATGTTCTTTTCAAATGAAAGGATGGGCTATTACTATCGTAACAGCTTTGTTGGCACTATATGCTTCTACCATTGGTTCAACTGGAAACAAAAACGGTAATGTTATTTTTGTATTTGTAGCAATTGCTCCAACAATTCTGTTTTGGATGCTAGATTCTTATTATCTGCAACAAGAACGCAAATTTCGTGGTATATACAATGATATTGCTGAATTAACCCAAGAAGATAAAAGAATAATAGTTAGGGAATTTGAAATGCCATTAAACAAATATGTCAGTTGTAAATACTGTTTCTGTAATGTAATATGGTCAAAAACGGAGTGGCCATTATATTTATCCATTAGTATAGGACTCATTATTGCAGGATTGTTATTAAAATAATATATTTACTTAGAAATGAAACCAGATGTTCTGTATGCACTTCGACGAAAAAAAGCTTGAATTTCCCATTATCCATATAATGTGAATTCCCATAATTATTTTCAGGAACACTAATAATGGAAAAACCCTTGAATTATTATTCTTTTTAAAAGAGAGGCAAGTTGATAGAAGCTTGCCTCTCTGGTACCTTATCGCCTCTCTTATTCAGTAATTTACAATTACGCTCCCGTAATAATATTCAAAATCTCCTTTGCAAAGGTTATAATCACTCCGCCTGCAAGGGTCATAAACCCATTAGCCCTTTGAGAGGGATCATGGGATTTTAATGACAGTCCAATTTGCACGATACCAAAACCAAGTAAAATCATGCCGATTGCGCGGACAATGCCGAAAATAAAATCTGAAAGATTGTTTATCACGGTAAGCGGATCGTCGGTAGCGGCAAAAACCGTCAAACTAGTCATCGATACCACTGAAATAATCAATACCATGATGCTATAGTATTTAAAGCCTTTATTCGCCTTGCTGGGCATTGGAAGTTTATGATCTTTTTCAATTTTTTGAATTTTCATTTTACGTTTCCTCATCTTTCTTTATTAAATTTTCGATTTCCTCTTCGTCAAGAAGAACATACTCAGAGCCTGGAATAGCAAAATCGAGCGCAGCAGCATTTTGAAGTCCATTATCAAACTGAATAGAGGCTATCGAATGGGTGTCCTCACCATGTTTGTAGCATCCGCCATTACCATCCGTTGTGAGTTCCACATTCGGGTGTTTTAGAATGTTGAATTTCTCGTCAATAATGGGTCTCTCGCCACGAATAAACAAAAGTGCGTATTTATTATCCAGCATACGCACCTCGTCGGGTGTCAGAAGCTCCCGTCCGGATACTTGGAAATTAGTGGAATAGCTGCCGTTGTGCCCTTTGCTTTCACCATAGGTGTTGGTGTCGATTGTCTCTTTACCCAAGAGCTTTGATACATACTCATGGGTGGATTGCTCATTACCTCCAAGATACAAAAACTCATCACAGTTTCCGACGATGCTTTCCCATTGCTTCTCAAATAATGCCTTTAGTTGCGCCAGGTTTTGGATGATGATAGATACGGATATTTCTCGGGAACGCATAGTGGAAAGCAACTTGTCAAACTCGTCTGGCAATGCGACATTTGCGAATTCGTCCATCACAAAATGAACGTGGACTGGGAGCCTTCCTCCATGAATATAATCCGCCTGATAGTATAATTGCTGAAAAAGTTGAGTATATAGCATGCCGATTATAAAGTTGAAAGAGCTGTCATTATCCGGGATGACTGCAAACACCGCCGTCTTTTTCTCTCCAAGTGAGTATAGTTCCAATTCATCTGTCTGGGTCATGCCTGCAAGGGATGAAAGGTTGAACTTTTCAAGCCGGGATACCAGGGTTAATTGAACGCTTTTTAATGTTTTGGCAGATCCACTGTGATAATTGCGGTAATATTTGAGTGCGATATGACTGGGATCTCTGGCTTCAAGTCTTTCAAACAACTCATCAAGCGGGCTCTGGTAATCGTCATTGTCCTCACGAACTTCGGCGGAGCGTATCATATCCATCACCATGGGGAAGTTTTGCTCATCTTCCGGCGCTTCATATATAAGATAAAAGATTAAAGCCAGAAGGAACATCATTGCCGCCTGATCCCAGAACGGGTCATTTGTCTGAGAGCCTTTCGGTGTGGTGTTTTTGAATAAATTGGTAACAAGCTTTTGCACATCGTTATCAATGCTTAAGTATACAAACGGGTTATAGCAGTGGGACTTGTCCATATTGATAAGATCAATCACCTTGATTTCGTATCCCTTTGCTCTTAGTAGATTGCCTGTATCCCGGAGAATTTCACCCTTTGGGTCAAGGATTACAAACGATGTGTTTGCCTGCATTACATTTGGCTTTGCATAAAACCTTGTCTTACCACTGCCAGAGCCGCCAACAACCAATACATTAAGGTTTCGTTGGTGTTTTCTGCCATCAAGACCGATTGACACGTTTTGAGTGAGTATTTTGTTTTTTATTTTTTCCCTGTCCATGTATTTCCGATTTACGGAAGATTTGTCGCCCCATTTGGCACTGCCATGCTCTTCGCGCCGCCTGTAATTTCGGGCAGTAGACAGATAGATTCCCAAGCCCAAGCCATAAGCGGTAATGAAAAGGAGGATGCATTTTACCGTGCCAATTGAATTGGTGCTATCCTCCGTCCAAACAATATGAAAAGGATTGTTGATCGCAACAGTCAGGTTTTTAAAAATTTCAGGAAGCCCACCAGAAAGAGCAGGTGCTACAAGGAGTGCTGCCCACATTACAGGGATAAGGCCGATACAATACAAGGCAAGGTTTGATTTCGAAAGTTTATCTTGCTTCATTGGAATCCTTTCGTTTTTCTTTTTTGGTCGGTGCGTCAATGGCTTTTATCAAAACATCATCCACTGCATCCGTTGGGCGCTTTTCTCCGATAAGGTCATTGCGAAAATCGTTCAATGCGTTTATTACAACGCCATGCTCATACCGGTCGAGGGTTAAAACATGCAATTCCTCTTTCATGAAAACATCTCTCCTTATCTGGACTGCTCATCCTTATTTTTATTCTGGGCCTTTTGCGGCTCTAATACTTTCGCCATCCTTGTAGAAATAGCGTTCGCAGCATCCCGGATTTTAGACAGATCAGAACGAACCTCTTTCATATTCATGTCCTTATAATGGTAAGGGAATTGACTAAACAAAAAGCTGCTTGTATCAAGTCCGTTCCGTTTACAAAGAATATAGGAAGAGCAATATGCCTGAAGAGCACAGTCATTTCGGTTGTATTCTCCCTTATCCATTTCCGCGTGCGAAAGCTCTTGAGCTAGCATGCGGAAAATATTCTCTCTTGGCATTACTTTTCTGATTTGAATTTCCTTCGTCTCGGAATTGTAACCAGCTTCCACATTGTCAGGCAATTGATCTCTTACATTGATAGCAACCGGGGAATTGTTCATCAGTGCCTTTAACAATAACCGGTCATCCTTTTTAATTTCAGGAGTTGGTGTTTGACTTAAATTCGTCTGTGTCACATCAAATATTTTTTTTGTATTGTATGACACACCAATGGAACCATCTTCCCTGTTGTATTCTTCGCCTGGCTCCAAGATAATAATTCCTGTTTCGCCTTTTTTGACAAACACATCTTTTTCTTTCCATGCATTGAAATCTGCAAGCTTTGTAGCATCCGGTTTTTGTGCAAGGATTAGAATGGTATTTGCAACAGAATACCGATCAAACTGACTTTGTACATCAAGATATCTCTTTAGCATTGACCCGTCTTTTGAAATTTGTTCGGTGGTTTCATCAATCATATGATAGGCCTGCTCACGTTCCTTTTGTTTCTGCTCTGCCCAGGAAGCCTTGTCATAAGAAGAACTCGCATTTTTTGTTTCAGCAGGATTACCTTCTTGTGTGGTTGTGAAAATATCGTCTGAATTGCTCATATAAAAATCATCCTTTCTCTATTGTCTTTTTTGTTTTTTGTTTCTTTGTGCGGGGTGCTTTGTGCTGATTGCTTTTTTGAAGGTTCATATCGCCTTTTTTAGTTGCTGTATCTTTTGCCATTCCAGACTTGATATCGTTTAATTCCGCTCTAACAGAAGGCTTTGCAAGTTCCATGGTTCGCTCACGTTTCGGATCAGAAATACCCTTTTCGACTTTGTCTTTTTGATTTGAGGAAGGCTCGGACTGAAGGGATTTTGTCGTCTGAGCCGTCGTGGGGTTTTGATTTTGTGTCTGTTCTTTCTGCGGTGGCTTTTCCTGCAAGGCTTTCTCTTGCACAGGGTTACCCATCAACTGGTCAAGGATTTCCTCTTCATTGTTTTTTTCTGGAACATCCAGTTCGGGAGGCTGTTTTCCGCTACACTTTACTCTTTCTTTTCCGATCTTGTTTTTTTCGATATCACTTTTTATTGAAGCGGTATCTACGGCTGCCAGCTTGAAACGTTCAAAGATCCGGTTGATTTTGGAAGCATCTTCCGCGCGGACAAAAATATCGGTTAGTCCATCGGTACCGTTCTTCTCGCGTAACACGCAGTACAGGACACCGTAGTGCTTTGCTTCCGTGGTGAATTTCTTCAAGTCCTCCTTTTTAACCGCAAAGACTTTAAGCTCCTTGCCATTTTTAAGCATGCCTTCCAGTCGGGTTTTACCCTTTGTCTTTTTTTGGTCTTTCATAATCGCATAGAGCATTACTGCAAGCTGCTTTGCTCCAGCGCCTGTGATTTTTGTAGCAACCTCAACTCCATTCAGTGACATCCTAACGATCTGGTCTGCTACTTCGCCTGAAGTGTTCATTGTCTTTTTTCTCCTTCCCTTTTTCTCTTTCTTTGTCCAATTTGATCTGTTTCATGTTGTCCTTGATCTGGACAGAACGGCTTGAAATACCGTCGCACAAATTAATCTGGATACGAAGTTTTTTAAGTTTTACTGAAATTCCCGCGATTTGGCCTTTGATCTCAATTGAATTTGCATCACTATTGCTGCGTGCATAGCATTTCAATTGGTTTCTCAAATCTATCCGGGTTGCGACGAGTGTTTGAATCCTTTCTTCCACCGAAGATTT
>CAZJXH010000089.1:0-13191 GCA_964549475.1 uncultured Oscillospiraceae bacterium | reverse complement strand
GAGAAGGAAGACGGAGTGCTGTTTGCATGCGATTTAGTCGGTGCGTCGCCATTCCGGGTGGCTGCGATGATTTGTGTCGATCATCCCGGAAAGTATAGAACGGTTGCCGGCTTGAACCAGATGGCATTTATGGAGCTGAATCTCAACAAGGAAACGGATCTATCGATTGATGAACTTGCAAACCTTGCCATTGAAACGACCCGGGCATCGATCGCCAAATTTCCGGAATAGGCAATGGATTGAAAAGAACAAGACAGATATCCAATGCTTCATCAGATGGAGGTCAATATGTATAAATATTTGTATTTCATCATTTTCCCTGTTGTGATCTATTTCATCTTTTTCTTTTTGAACAAGCTCAGACAGAAAACGACCAATGAATTGGAAAAAGTATTATTCATTCAGAATAATCCGACGCTATACCTGCAGCTGCTGGAGAATCCAAACCTGAAATTATTATATGGGAAAAGCACCCGGCTTCAATTTAAATTGAATGCGTACCTGTTAACGGGGGATGATTCGAACATCACGGACACCATTGCATTGATGGACGCCATAGTGATGTCAAAAGGCCAGGATTTGGAATACCAGCAAAAGAAATTATCGTATTATTGTTCATCAGGGAAAAAAGACGAAGCGGAAGCCGCATTGCAAAAGATCGAACGCATTCTTGCCAAGGGAAAAGGGGAGCATGCCCAATTCATCCTCAAGGAAAGCAGAATGATTTTTAATATTTACGTCATGCATGATACAGAATTGATTCCAGAACTGGAAGAAGCTTCGCGGAAAGAACAGGGATTTACCCGCGGGCTGACGTTATACCGGCTTGCAAAGCTGAATTTCTTTAAACAAAATGACAAAAAAGCGCAATCCTATTTGCTCCAGGCAAAAGAGCTGCTGGCCAACACCGTTTGGTCTGATGTGGTGGAATCAGCGCTTCAAGACAAAGCCATATTGAATTATAAATAAGAAATGGTAAGAACTTCGGTCTGTATATCTAGAAAAGGCGGGTGAGACTATGGAATATAATGGAATAACCGGTTCGGACGGGATCGTCATCGGCAGAGCCTATATTTATAAAAAAGAAACAATCGTGATTAATAACAATCCGATTCTTGAGTGCGATTTGGACACAGAGCTCGAGAAAGTCGATAAGGCTTTGATGTTGACGAAAGACCAATTGAACAAAATCAGGGAAAAAGCCTCCAAAGACCTGGGTGAAGAGGAAGCAGCGATATTTGACGCGCATCTGATGATTCTGGAAGATCCTGAACTGGTTGACGGAATAAAAGAAATGATACGAAGCGAGAAAATTCATTCTTCGAAAGCTGCCAGCATGGTGATCCAGAATTTTGTCGAGATGTTTTCGGCGATTGATGATGAATACCTCAGGGAACGCGCCGCCGATGTCAAAGACATCGGAGACAGACTTATTAAGAACTTGTTAGGCATAGGCATACAGGATATCAGTGAATTGCATTCGGATGTCATTATTGTCGCCCATGATCTGACGCCTTCGGATACCGCCCTGATGGATAAGAGACATGTCAAGGGGTTTGTCACCAATATCGGTGGAAGGACCTCCCACACGGCGATCATGGCAAGGAGCCTCGAAATCCCTGCAATCCTTGGCCTTGGGGATATTACGGAAAAAGTTTTTAATGATGAAATGATCATTCTTGACGGGACGAATGGCAAAGTCATTGTTCATCCGGATGATAATACTTTACTGGAATATCAGAATAAAGTAAAAAAATACACGGACTTTCGAAATGAATTGAAATGTATGGCAAAACTCCCGTCCACCACGCTTGACGGGAAACCGATCGAAATTGTCGCCAATATCGGCGGCCCGGGAGATATGGATTCCGTGCTTGAATATGGCGGTGCGGGAGTCGGTTTATATCGGACAGAGTTTTTATATATGGACCGCGACAAGCTTCCAGGAGAAGAGGAACAGCTGGAAGCCTATCAGACGGTTGCTGAAAGGCTCAAGGGGAAACCGGTCATCATCCGGACACTGGATATCGGCGGGGATAAGAAACTGTCCTATCTTCCTTTAAAAGAGGAATTGAATCCATTCCTCGGGCTCCGGGCGATACGGCTGTGCCTTGAAAGAAAGGATATATTCAAAACCCAGCTGAGGGCAATCCTGAGAGCCAGTATTTATCATAATGTCCTGATCATGTATCCGATGATTTCCAGCATTGACGAGGTCATCGAGGCGAACAAGGTTCTGGATGAAGCAAAAGGCGAACTGAGATCGGAAGGGATCGCTTTCGATGAGAAGATCAAGTGCGGAGTGATGGTCGAGATTCCTTCGGCTGCAATGACTGCGGACATTTTGATTAAAGCGGTTGATTTTTTCAGCATCGGCACCAATGATCTTTGCCAGTATACGCTGGCCGTGGATCGGATGAACGAGAAAGTCAGCTATCTATACCAGCCCTTCCACCCGGCCGTCCTCCGCCTGATCAAGAACGTCATTGATCAATCCCATATTGCCGGCAAATTTACCGGAATGTGCGGGGAGCTCGCGGGAGACCCCGTCGCTACTCTGCTGCTTCTCGGGCTGGGCCTGGACGAATTCAGCATGAGTGCGTCCTCCCTGCTCATCGTGAAGAAAATCATCCGGAGTGTCTCCATGGAACAGGCAAGAACGATCGCCGGACATGCATTGACGCTGGGAACATCATCCGAGGTCCAGCTGTATTGCGAGACGGTTTTAAAAGATCTGAAAATCGAAATCAACCAGCAAACCGATTAGACTGATCCTTAAGACATCAAGATCAATCCGGAATTGGAAGATGAAAAAATCAGATAGAACAGTATATTTAATATATGCAACAACATAGGGTATGTGATAAAATACGGGAATGCTAAAATGTTAATATATTGGGAGAAGGCATCGTTATATGGAATATAGAGTGGCGAAATATTTTCAAATCAAACAGGACATCATTAATGAAATAAAATCGGGTGAATTGAAATCCGGTGATAAAGTAGATAGTGAATCGGTCCTGAAAAAAAAATACAACGTATCGACCATTACGGTTCGAAAAGCTTTCAGTGATTTGATCAAGGAGGGCTATTTGATTGGCATACAGGGGGTCGGTACCTTTGTCACAAGAAAGCGGATGATCCGAGGCCTGACTTCCATCAGCTTCAGCGAAGAGCTCCTGCAGCAAGGATATGAAATCGATATCCATGTGGATAAAATCGCGGAGATTCGAAATGAAAGCATCGCAGCCATACTGGAAATACCGTCCGATCAGCCAATCATCTGCGTCCAGCGAATACGACTGGCAAATAATGAGCCGATCGCCTATCATAGCTCCTATGTGGACAGCCGTATCCTCAGTCTTGAGCAAGCACAAAAAATCCATGAAAACGGTTCTTTTTATGCGACACTCAGGGAGTTTAAAATCAATCCGGTATGGGTCAATGAAAATTATTCCATCAAACAAGTGAATGATGCCGGAATCGCGAAATTAATGAATATTAAAAAAGGTACGGATGCATTTTTGGTCAAGAGAATTGCATTTGATGAGACAGATAAAATTATTGAATTTTGTGAAACCTATTTCAATAAAGACTGGTATTCTGTTACAGTGAACATAAAAATTTAAAGATTATAGGAGGAAAAACGATCCCTATGAACTGGTATGGATCGTCAGGCATTTCTCAGGACAGGAATGAAATGCACCTCCCTTGCAAATTTATTATAGGAGGGAAATTATGTATTCAAAGACGATAACAATTCAGAATAAAACCGGATTGCATGCCAGACCGGCCAATTTGTTTGTCAGTGCTGCAAAAAAATTCAAATCGGACATCTCAGTGGAAATGAATTCAAAAAAAGCAAATGCCAAATCGATTATCACCATTCTCACCCTTGGCGCTGCGAAAGGGAGCACCGTAACCATCAGTGCCGAAGGGACCGATGAGGAAACCGCTGTGGACGAACTGGTAAGCCTGATCGAATCGGGATTTGGAGAATGACAGCCGGTTTTCTGACACGGCGCGAATAAAACTTATCGTAATGCGCGTCTTGATAAGTGTTTAATAAAGGAGTCGATTGCTTTTGCGGTTGGCTTTTTTTATTTCTGTGGTAATATATAGATAAAAAGGTTTTATTGAGAACCGGTGAGTGGATCTGGAATCAGCTTGAAATTGTATTATATGGAGGAGGTACCCAGTGTTTTGTAGTCAATGTGGCAGTAAAACAGAGTCTTTTCACAAATTTTGTCCCCGGTGCGGAAACCCGCTGAACTCCGCCGCATCGGCACCTGCTCAAGCGGCTCCGGGCCCGTCAGACAGCGGGTCATTTCGGCAGCCAAATCAGCAGTATCAACAACAATATCAACAACAATATCAACAACAGTATCAGCAACAGTATCAGCAGCCGGGATATCCGGCCGTGGCACCGCCTGTCGAGACTGTTGCCTGGGTATTCCAGACAACCCGGAAGCTTTCGATGTTTAAAGCGGTGACATGCTATGTCGTATTCATGCACGACCACGCGGTTTTAGCCCATATCAGCCCGGAACGTCAGAAATCAGAAAATGAGCGGTCGGCTCAAGAGGTTAAAACACAAGGGCTTGGTTTTTTCAAGGGAAGTGTGGCAATGATGCATTTCTGGGCCGATTACTATAAAAAATATTATTCCATGGATACGAATGCGATTCTCGCCGAGGATCCGATGAACATGGTGATTCATTATGCGATGCTTTCCGAAGTATATTATCGATGCTTTTCGCAGGACAGCAATTTTGAGGATTCGTCTACCAGTACTACGGATGGCAAACTTCAATTTTCATTATCCGGTTATGATACCATCAAGCTGGAACATACCCAGACCGATTCAAGATCGGTGAAAGAGACTCTGACGACTTTGTTCGGATACAAGCTCAAATATAAACGATAACCCGATCCGGTTTCCTTTTCACTGTACCGAATTCACACACTGGAAACAAACAAGGGGAAGCTTCATGCACTACAAAGAAGTCAAAGGAATCCTATCTGCGTCAAACGGTATGAATCTGTATCGCGGCTGTACCCATGGCTGTATTTATTGCGATTCTCGAAGTCACTGTTATCAGATGGATCATGATTTTGAAGATATTGAGATAAAAAGCAATGCACTGATTCTTCTGGAAAATACAATCAAGCGAAAAAGGAAGAAGTGCATGATCGGCACCGGATCGATGTGCGACTCCTATATACCTGCTGAAATCGTTCTGGAGAATACGCGAAAAAGCCTGGAAATTATTGACCGGTATGGATTCGGACTTGCCATCATGACAAAATCCAATCGAATCCTGCGCGATCTGGATCTTTTGAAAAGCATCCATCAACAATCAAAATGTGTGGTTCAAATGACTCTGACCACCTTTGACGAAGATTTGTGCAAGATTCTTGAACCGAACGTCAGCACCACGAAAG
This sequence comes from uncultured Oscillospiraceae bacterium, assembly GCA_964549475.1. GTDB lineage: Bacteria > Bacillota > Clostridia > Saccharofermentanales > UBA5734 > JBBQKF01. Next base: position 7,746 of record CAZJXH010000089.1, on the reverse strand, counting down.
AGCGTTTTGAAGCATTGAAAATCCTGCGCGACAATGGTATTCCGATGGTTGTATGGCTGGACCCCATTCTGCCATTTATCAACGATACCGAAGAGAATCTTCGCGGGATTCTTCATTACTGCATCGAAGCCAAGGTCTACGGCATTCTGTGCTTCGGCATGGGACTTACTCTGCGCGAGGGCAACCGGGAATATTTCTATCAAAAACTCGACGAGCATTTTCCTGGATTGAAGCAGAAGTATCATCAGAAATATGGTTACAGCTATCAGATCATGAGCGACAACAACGCCAGGCTGATGAAGATTTTTTATGACGAATGCAATATACATGGAATTGCATGTGATAATAACGAGATATTTCGGTATCTGCATGCGTTTGAAGAGAGAGGGCCAAGAGAGCAATTGCGTTTTTTTTAAATCAGAGGAAATTATTCAATCATGATTGCAGTATGATGCAAGGTTGTCGCAAGAATCCTTGAATATTATCAGGGCAATCGCTTACGAAAAGAAATGCAACATGATTGCCCTGAAGTTGCCTCATATGCTATTATTGATATTGGCCGGATGAATAGGGATAAAAGGAGGTATTGCTTAAACAAATGAAAAGAACGGGTTACTTGTCCTGGGACGAATATTTCATGGGAATTGCTTTGCTGTCGGAGCAACGGAGTAAAGATGATTCCACACAGGTTGGCGCATGCATAGTAAGTGCGGACCATAAAATTTTATCCGTCGGCTATAACGGCATGCCGACCGGCTGTGATGACAACAGTATGCCCTGGGAACGGGAAGGATGTGCTCTTGATACAAAGTATATCTTTGTCTGTCATGCAGAACTGAATGCCATTTTAAACAATGATGGCGGGTCACTGAAAGGTGCAGCGCTTTATACGACACTTTTCCCTTGTAATGAATGTGCGAAGGCGATTATTCAAAGCGGTATCAAAACAGTTGTTTACCGGTCTGACAAATATGCGGACAGTGATTCCGTTATTGCTGCGAAAAAAATGTTTGACATGGTCGGGCTGGTGTATCGCGAATACAAGAGCAGCGGAAAAAAAGTGGAGATTGATTTATGAGAATTGCCCTTTTAGCGGATATTCACAGCAATCATGTGGCATTGGAAGCATGCCTGGATTACATTGACCGTAACAATATAGACGGGATTGCGTTTCTGGGCGACTATGTCAGCGATTGCCCCTATCCAGGCAAAACCATGGAACTGATTAAGACACAAACTGCGAAATATAAAACCTGGTTCGTTCGAGGCAATCGGGAAGAGTACCTGATTTATCATCATCATCAAAAAAATGATGGCTGGAAATACTCGTCAAGCAGCGGATCTTTGCTCTATACCTACGAAAACCTGACAATCGGCGATATTGCTTTTTTTGAAAAAATACCAATATCACTGAAAATTGAAATGGACCGCTTTCCTTCTTTCACAATCTGTCATGGTTCGCCTGGAAACGTACTGGAGTCATTGCATGAAAACACGGAAACAGCAGATAAATACTTGAAGGAGCTGGACACGGATTATTTGTTTTGTGCGCATACGCACCATCCTTTCAAATATCGCGCCTTTGGGAAAACCCTCATCAATTGCGGAAGCGCCGGCGCTTCGACAAACGCACAGAACAAAGCGCAGTTTGTTGTTTTGGAATATATGGATGGATGCTGGAGGGATGAGCTTGTCAGCATTTCTTACGATGTAGGGAAGATTATTGCCGAGTTTGAAAGCAGCGGGTTGAATGAGAAAGCACTCATATGGGCAAGGTCAACGGCCAAGGTGCTGGAGACAGGAGAGGACTACAATATGAACTGCATCGAGCTTGCGATAAAGCGGGCGAGACAGCAAGACGGAGCGGTTGACACGCATGATATTCCGGAAAGGTACTGGCGGCAGGCTGCGATAGAGCTGGGAATCATTTAAGATACAATTGCAGGAGGTAGCGGATGAAAACATTATACATTTCCGATCTGGACGGCACATTGCTTGGCCTTGATGCGGAAATATCGGATTTTACGCAAACCGCATTGAACAGAATCATTGACCGTGGAGCATGCTTTTCCATTGCTACAGCCAGAACGGCTGCTACTGTTTTAAAAATGATCGATTGTCTCCACATCAACATACCGATTATTCTGATGAACGGCGTATCGGTATATGATACGCAAACAAGCCACTACGTCAAAACACATTATATCGGGAAACCCTCTGTTGCCCATTTGCTTGAAACATTGAAAGCAAACAGCACAACTGGGTTTATATACACTCTTGAACAAGAGGGACTCCGGACTTATTACGAAAAAATCGATTCCGAAAATGCGAGGAAATTCATTGATGAACGCGTAAAGAAGTATAATAAGCGATTTACTCAGATCGACGATTTCGACGATCTGAAAGAGAAGGCGGTTATCTATTTTTCGGTATGCGATGAAAAAGTAAAACTGATGCCTCTATATGAAGAATTTCGTAAGGACGACAATCTGCATGTTGAATTCTATCACGATATTTATAAAGAGGGTTCCTGGTATCTGGAGGCCTGCTCGTCCCTTGCCTCGAAACAGCATGCGGTAAAATTTCTACGGGAGGAATACGGCTTTGACAGAATTGTGGCTTTCGGCGACAATTTAAACGATCTGCCATTATTCCTGGCAAGCGACGAGGGATATGCCGTCGCAAACGCCAAACTGGAATTGAAGGAAAAAGCCACGGCGGTCATTGGCGGAAATGCGGATGACGGAGTGGCCCGCTGGCTGATGGAAAATGTGTAGGCTCTATCGTCAAAAGCAATATCTGCGACGGATTCAGCAATGCCTGACAGAATAAAATGATGCAATATGGGGACGGTTCTTGTATTGCATTTCGTTTATGCAACACAAGAACCGTCCCCATATTACAATCGATTGCCCTGGAAGCCACAGAATCATTAGCGCATAAATGGTTCCGTATACTATATTAGATATCGTTGTAGGACTGGGGGAATGACGGAGTGGCCCGCTGGCTGATGAAAAATGGGTGACCGGATCGCGAAAAGCAGCATTTGTAATGGACTTAGAGATCCCTGACGAAATAAAAAAGGATGATCCAGGGTGTAATAACAGCGACAGGACGAAATACCTGGATAGTAACAAAATAAGATAATTTCTCACTCGAAACGATGTGAAAAACATGATTTGTAAATAAAATGTAAACGATAAAATATCGTATTGACATCTTTTTGAAACGTGTTATACTAAAAATACGCTCCAGGGAATATCAAAAAGCAATTTGACACGAGACGACAAACCGCCTTAGAAATAAGGAAAGCGAAATAGTAGCCAACGGGTCATCGCAAGATGAAAACGAGTTGCAAGTCGGACAAATGAATGATGGTCCCTTGAAAAGCATAGTGGCGATATTATTTGATATCAGAATAAGGTCAGGATCGGTAAAGATCGAAGAGCAATCTTGAGATTGATGCTAGTCAGGATTAATAAAAGGTAACGGGTAGTCGAAACAAATGCTGATCAACACTAAAGTTTATACGTTAGATGAAATGTTTTGCAAGTAATAAAGGGTTATCGAGTAGTGATAAATACTTAAAGAGTTCGCTGGAGCTCTTTTTTTTGTCTAAAACCGTTCCGTATCATAAAATGCTCCTCTTGGAATAATCAGGCAGGGCAATCGCTTACGAAAAGAAATGGAACATTGGTGCAATATGGGGACGGTTCTTGTGTTGCATAAACAGAATAAAATGCAACACAAGAACCGTCCCCATATTGCACAAGAACCGTCCCCATGTTCCACCCATATTGAACCCATGTTCCATTTGTTAATTAGCTTGATGGACTACCAATACGTTGCGACTTTCTCCACTTCAGCGATATAAGGAAGGTTTCGGCCGAATTCATTGAAGTCAAGTCCATAGCCGATCAGTCGGGAATTGCTGTATTCAAATCCACTGTAGGCAATGGGGATATTGATGATCTGCTGTTCAGGATTGACAAGCAGCGAGCAGATTTTAATACTGGCAGGCATGCGTGACGACAGGTTCTGAATGAGGTAGCCGATTGTCAGCCCGGTGCGGATGATGTCTTCGACCAGGATGACATGCTTGTCGGAGATATCCAGATCCAGATCCTTGGTGATACGAACAAGACCTTTCTGGCTGGCGGAAGGGGATATGTGCCCGAGATTGATAAAATCAATCAGCAGCGGCATGTCGATCGCCCGGGTCAGATCGGTAAAGAAATAAATAGAACCGGTCAATACGCCGATCATGACCAGCTCTTTCCCTTCGTAGTCCTGCTTGATCTGCCTGGCGATGCAGGAAACCCGCTCTTTGAGTATTTCCTCTGTGTATAATATTTCTTTGATTTTTGGCAGCTGTATCATTTTTATCCTCCAAACTCACTGAATCGTTCGACCAGTGTCTGAAAATCTTTCTTATAGACAATCCTGACATTTGTGCCCGGATAGAGCTCCCGCAGTTTTTTTGCCTTGCGGTTCTTCCGTGTCACATACTTCTGGTTCATAATCGTCAATTCAAGATACAGATCAAACTTCGGAAGGTAGAAATCCGGGCTGAATGCCAGCTTCACGTTGCCTTCCGCATCCCACTCGATGGGGAAAGTTTTGGGTTCATAAACCCATTCGATATGATACATGTCAAGAATTTGAGAAAACTCGATTTCTTCGAGATTCTTGAAAACAGTCAGGTTGGTCTGGTTGTTCCGGACCTGTGTGTTCTCGGTCTGTATTTCCAGCTCCCGCCGGAATTCATGTTCTGCGATCAGTGCAAGAATGGCCGAAACATATTCATCAACAGACAAAGCAGCAGTATTCAGGACCAGGTCATAATTCGAGGAGTCGGATAAATCGGTGCACTTGCAAACCGTAGAAACAAACCGGTTGTGCTTGCGGTCGGCCGTTGTAAGGATGGTGGCGGCATCCGTGTCGGAGATGTTGTACTGCCGCTTCAGCCGATCGATCCGTATATCCTGCGGAGATGTGATTCGCAGCCGAATGACATCTTTATGTCCGGCGAATAAAATCTGCGAGCCAAAGCCAACAAGAACAGCCGATCTGGTTTTCGCCATCTCATAAAGCTCCTGCTTGAGAAAATCGATGAACGTCATTCCGATTTTGGTGTTTGAAAGATAAAACTTGGGACTTTCTGAAAGCATGTAGAGTTCATGTTCATCTGCGATTTTGGGGAAAACATCTGAAAGGAGCTTATCTCTTGTAATGATCTCCCACCCGAGTTTCCGCGATAGCGCTTCTGCAATTTCATCTCCCAGACTGCACATTTGCCGGGATATTGTTACAACTGTCAAATGCTTCTGTCTCCTTCCAAACGCTCCATAAACCAAAGAATGATCTCCCTTTCAATTATACACCAGTTTACCGAAAATCAAGAGGCTTTTATGGCATAAGCCGGATAATTCCTTTATATACTATCTATTTTCTTTATTTTATTTCCCTGCCGTTAAGTGATATAATGCATTCTAGATTTGTTGTCAAAAGGCAAAAGCACCAGACTGAAATGAAAGGCTGATTGAGTGGAAATCCAGAGGAGCATTATGGAATATATCGTTTTCAAAGAGATGTGCAAATATTATAAAATGGGCGATCATACCATAGCCGCTGCCGACCACATTTCATTCGGCGTCAGCAAAGGGGATTTCTGCGTTGTCGTCGGGCCGAGCGGCGCAGGGAAAACAACCTTGCTCAACATCCTCGGAGGCATGGACAACTGCGATGAGGGAGAGATTTATCTCGACGGAACCAAAATCAGCGATATTTCAAACAGACAGCTTACCGGCTACCGTCGTTATGATGTGGGCTTTGTTTTTCAATTTTATAATCTGGTTCAGAACCTGACTGCGCTCGAAAACGTGGAGCTGGCTTCTGAAATCTGCAAAAATCATCTTGATGCGGCTGAAACGTTGAATGCAGTAGGCCTTTCCGAACGGTGCGACAACTTTCCGGCACAGCTTTCCGGCGGCGAACAGCAGCGAGTCGCCATCGCCCGTGCTCTTTTGAAAAATCCGAAGATCATCCTCTGTGACGAACCTACCGGTGCGCTTGATTATAACACCGGTATCAAAATATTGAAACTGCTCCAGGATACATGCCGCAACAGCGGAAAAACCGTCATTGTCATCACGCATAACAGTGCCCTCACACAAATGGCAGACAGAGTGATTCAGATAAAAAACGGACAGGTGACCAAAGTGGTTTTGAACCCGAATCCAATGCCCGTCGAGGAGATTGAGTGGTAAGATGAAAAAAACTTATTTGAAACTGCTTTGGCGCGGCGTAAAAAGCACCAGCGCAAGGTTCCTGTCAATTTTCGCCATTGTCGCCATCGGCGTTGGATTTTTAGCAGGCCTTCTTGCAACCACCCCCGATATGCAGCTCACTGCGGATCAGTATTATGACGATTACAATCTCTTTGATATCGACATCAAAGGCACTCTCGGCCTGACTGCCCAGGACATGGAAGCCATCCGGAACCTGGATGCAGTAAAAGAAGTGATGCCTTCCTGCGTTGCCGATTTGAACATGGAGGGCGCCAATGGCAGCTATGTAACGAGAATTTACGGTGTTCCACTTGACGCTTACGGAAGCAGCGGATTCATCAACCGATTTAAACTTGTATCCGGGCGTATGCCCGAAAACAAAAACGAATGTCTGATTGCCTCGCCGAACAGTTATGCGAACAAGCATTTGCTGGGAGAGGTCTTCCGGATTTCCACCGATAACAAGGATTACGACAGGCTTGGCGAAACCTATTCTTTTCAAACACTGACAGCCGTCGGAATTGTGGAGTCGCCTTACTATATGTCCATGGAAAGCGAGCCAAGCACGGTCGGGACAGGACAGGTCGGACTTGTGATGTATGTTTTTCCGGAATGCTATTCCCTTGATGCCTACACGGATTTTTTCATCACCCTTGATGGCGCGCAGGAGAAACAGTCTTTCTCGGACGACTATGAAACCATGATTGATTCTGCGACCGCCGAATTGGAAACGTTCGGCATTGAACGGTCCAGGATCCGATACAGCGATATTGTCTCGGAAGCGACCGACAAACTGGAAGATGCCCGCACGGAATACAATTCGGCACAGGATGAAGCGGACACCGGGCTTGCGAAGGCGCGCAAGGAGCTTGATGACGGCTATAATGAGATTAAAAAAGCCAAAACCAGGCTTTCTTCCGGCAAATCAGCTCTTGCAAGCGCCGAAAAAGAAATATCGGAGGCAAAAAAAATGCTTTCCGAATCAATCGCCGCGAAAAAATCCGCGCTTGAAACGATGCGCGCCTCTATAAGTGCGGAACAATACACTTATGCCTTTGCAGAAATTGAAAAGGCCGAAAAAAATGGACTTTCAACGATTTTCGAAAAGGAAGAATCCCTCGAAAGCGCCAGGAAAAAAATTCGCGACAGTGAAAAACAGATCGCAGACAATGAAGCGAAACTCTCCGAAGGAGAAACCGATTATCTTGCAGCAAAAAAAGAAGCCGGGGACAAGCTTGCAGAAGCAAAAATAAAAATCGATAAAGCACAGGAGGATATTGACACCCTTGATGTGCCGGAATGGTATGTTTCCGATCGCCGTGACACTGTAAGCTTCATGAGCTATAAAGGCAACTCCGAAAAAATCGGCGCGATTGCAAAGGTGTTTCCCATTTTTTTCTTCCTTGTCGCGGCTCTTGTCGCCTTGACCACCATGACGCGAATGGTCGAGGAAGAA
>CAZJXH010000088.1:0-13245 GCA_964549475.1 uncultured Oscillospiraceae bacterium | reverse complement strand
CGCTTTTCCAGTAAGGGATGACCCTTTCTACGGTTTGCTTGAGGGCTTCGCCCTTGGGCAGGGTTACGCCTTTGTAGCGGCGGTCGTTTTTAAGCTCGTCGTTTTCGAGGGGGGGAGGAGGAGTGTCGTAACTGCGGCGCCACTGGTGAACTTTGTCTTCGCCGTACTTCTCAGCCGTTTCTTTTTTGTTGAGACCCTGAAGAGCCCCGTAATGGCGCTCGTTAAGCTGCCAGGCTTTAGTGACCGGCAACCACTCTTGATTCATCTCCGACAGCGCTAGCCAGGTCGTCTTGATGGCACGACGAAGATAAGACGTGTGCACAATATCAAACTGGTAGCCTTTGTTTTTTAAAATTTTTCCGGGTTGGGACGAGGGTTTGAACCCTTTCTTCCACCGAAGATTTATATAAATCCAGCTGATCGTGAGTGTCGATTTTCTTCTCACATAACAGCGAGCATTGCGCGATAAGGCTATCAAGCTTGATCAGATCCTCACGCAATAAAAAATGCATCCCTTTATTGGATGCACGGGGATTGAGATTCTTGTTACGTTTACCGGGAAGGATTCCCAGTTTATACTGATAATGGATATACAAAGCTCTTAGCCCGGTTACCTTTTTGCGTTTCCTGAAATCGCCATTGATGCGATACGTTCTTGATTTCTTTTCTTTTTCGGGAAGCGGATAGTTTCTGGAAATGTTTCGTAGGATTCTGTCCTTGATGGCTTCCTGGGTATAATTATCTCCAAGTTTATAAATCCGAAAGAACCTGCTGTGTCCGGATGGTTTCACACCGGGATATTTCACATTCATTTTAAGTTCGTACCCCATCTGTTCCATCGCATTCCAAAAGTGCTTGGTGGTGGTTGCCTGTAAGATGGCCTTGTCAATGTCCTCACGGATATTTCCTCGCCAGGTGATTTTGCCTTCCTGCTCAGATTTGATTTCGGCATAGTGCCTGGTGTTTCCACGTTGAGGATTTTTAACAACCGATAAGGAATGTTCCCTGCAAAGCCTGTCCGAAGTTGATCGCATTTTCATATAGCTTTCCGTACACGCATGGAATCTCTTGCCGTCAAGAAACGAAGTGGAACAAAGCACAAAATGATTATGATAATGATTGGTATTGAGGTGTGTTGCTACAACCACTTGAAACCTATCGCCCCATAACTCTATTGCAAGCTCCAGTCCGATGTTATGCGCGCTTTCAGCAGTAACCTCGCCTTCGGCAAACGATTGGTACCCATGGTAGGCCAATACTTTCAGGTCCTTGGTGTTTTTCTTATGGGAATACATCATACTGGTCAAGGCGGTTTGAGTGTGGCAATTAATGCCGGAGACATAATATTTCTTTTCGGTCTTTGTGTCCTCTTTGGCATATTCAAGAACAGTGTTTAAATCGTACTCGCAATTATTGGTTTTTTCCTTGTTGGAAACATAATCCATCAGATGGTCAAGTCGGCTATGTACCGCCCAAATTTTTGTTGTAGCCATCAATATCACCTACCTTTGCCGGGAGATGTAAGGAGAAAATATAATCGCAGGTTTCGAGTACCCTGTCTACATTTTTCCTGTAATACGGCGCATCAATGAACTTCATTGAATTGGCTCTTTGCGCTATTTGCTGCATATTGTTCCCAATCGCACGAAGTTCTTTTATCAAGATAAAATAATCCATCGGCGGCACACAAATAGGAGCATACCCGTTCAGTAGATTTCGGATATAACCCTCTCGTGACATCCCGGTACTTTGGACTTTTTTATCAAGAGAATTCATTTCATGTTTTGTCAGTCTTATAAGGAATTGCATCGTTCTTCTATTTCCCGTAATGCTTTTAAAATCAGGCATTTGTTTCCCTCCATTTTTAAATAGTTTATTTGGCTTTTAGCAGACATGCAAATAGTTCTTGAAACATGTTTTCTTTCATATGGTTTTAATAAAAATAGTCGCTATGCAATATAAAATCTTTCCGATTTTCAGGGGTTTTAGGGGCTTTGCCTCTAACAAGTCGCCTTTTGATATCAAAAGGCAATGCTTGCTAAGACAACACCGTCTATTTTCGTTTAAAGCTTGTCTATTTCTATCTTTCGTAACTTTTGGCCTTATTAAGGATAATTGGAACCGATTCAATCCCATCCGCAGTCTTGAAAAAGCATTCAGGATTTTTGAATTTCTCGCAATAACGTTGTGCCTGCTCATCGGTTAGGCCTGTGAAGTTTTCACCCGCGGCAGAACAGATAAAGAAATCGCCTGCGATAATGTCATAGATTTCGCCGTCCGAGTTTCTAATCGCGCGGTTAAGATCTAACCCGATATTTTTACCTTCCTCATTACATACAAGAGCCACTTCCTCTTCATAAGGCATTATCTCTTCAATCAGCCCACCGACAACCAGTTGCATGGATTTAAGATCCGATCCGATTTCAACGATATGAGGTTTTTGCATTGGCTTTACCAACACGACCTTGATTTTTTCTTCTGGCATATTCATTTCCTCCTCCAAACAATGTTCATTTACCGATAAATCTATTTCACCAAAATCAACTTCATTATGAAAATTTTCTTCTGCTTCCTCATAGGAAATCACATCACCGGCTTCAGAAAAGTTTTGGATTAATCCAAGAATTAATGGATTCGTGTTTCCCGTATTTTCAGGTAATATCTTTCCTATGTTCTTTTCCTCCGAAAAACCGTCTTGTTCCTGTCCCTCCTGATCTTTATTAAAAGAATTGGCTTTTTTCGTTTGATTTGTCATTCTAAATGCTTCCTCACTTTCTATAAAAATTCATCGGCTGTAATCTCAACAATATAGGCGCTCATCGCTGGACCTCCTTCCTTATGCTTTTTATACCAATCAAATTCCTTAATTGATCATTACAATCTTTGCCACTTAACGGGGGTTCATCGATAATGCAATGAGAGCCTTCAAGAGAGGAAATCAGAGCCTTTGTTGCTGCTCGTCCGATATAATCGTTATCCAGATGCAATTTTATAGTTTTGATATGTGGACGGTCTTGGAGATATTGTGATAAGGCAATGGGTGTGTTCATAGGAGTTCCATCAATTTTGGGTTTATAAACGCCTGCAAGAGACAGATAATTCTCCGCCTGCCAATCCCGGTCTTGAATCAGTTCCAACGATACATAAGATAAAAGGTCAATCGCGCTTTCAAACAGGTGAAGGATATCTGACTTTGTTTTTGCCGGAATAAAAAAAGAGAAGCGCTTATCACTACCAAGTACTTCTCCTAAAAACCTCGTTTCCCCTATTCCTCGTAAAACTCCGTATCGCGGAATTCCTCGGGTATCGTAGCCTATAAAAACCACATTGTGATGATCCTTTTGTTCGTAAAACAGATTGTTTCTTATACAATAATCGATTATTTCCTGATGAATCCCACGGTTTGACAGATATATATTTACTCGCTCATTATTATCATTCCTTTCCGGCAGGAATAGGATTTTCTCTGGTTTGTTTATTTCACAATTTTTTTCTTGTCTATAAAAAACAGATGACGCAACCGTCACCTGTCCAACAATTCTTTCTACCGCTTTCACAAAGGAAAGCTCCTTAACCTTGATGAGATAATCCAGAGCCGATCTACCCCCGATCCCTCTGGAGAACCAGCACCATTTGCCGTTTGAAATTTTGAGACTGTCATGCGTTTTTGTACTGTATGTGTTGCTGTCGATTCTGACAAGTTCCTGCGGTTCGTAGTTTTGTAAATAGGTTAGCAGGTCCATCTTCTTTGCTTGCATAATTGCTTCGGGGCTTACATATGGCATAGTGAAATCCTCCTTCAAAATGCAAAAAAGCCAGCTGGTTTAAAGCTGACTTTTAGTGAATTACCCATTTGCTAGAATTATAATACAAAATTGTATATAAGTAATATAATGAGTTATATTATAAACATCTTTTTTAGAATACTTGGATGACTAATTGAAAAATCAGTCGGGTTGTTGCTAAATAAATATTTTCATAACAATTTTAGCTATAAGACAAATTATTTACCGCGACGTTGACGTATTTGCTGCCTCGTCTCTAAGTTATTTGTAACATACCCTCTTGACCTTAGTCCGTTCACAACCTCAGAGTATATATCATGTCCTTCAGAATCTTTTATTGTTACAATAAGAACAAACTCTTGCATTGGAACATCCAGACCGTTTCTTTCAGTAAGATCTATCCGTATTTTCCATCCGTCAGTTACATTTATACCATTGGGTATATTTCGGTAGTAAGATTTAATTGGACTCCATTTAAATCCGTTCTCCACCCTTGATTGCTCAAATTTCTCATCCCACGAGCTTTCCAACGGAACACACCCAGTAAACTTAACTTTCCCATCAGGTTGGTATTTATAAGTACCAAAATGCGCATCAATATTTGTTCTGCAGTATTCACGACCATAGCGGTCATCTAATATTGGATTATAAACCAAGGTCATTCCAATCTGTCCGTAATATTTTCCCTTGCGAATTAATGATGGTGGAAATGGAAAATCAAACATTTCAAGATGAGTTCCATTATTCACCTTTTGACGGAACACAAGAGTTATTTCATCTTCGCTGCATTGTAGAATATTCTGACAATCCACTTCGGGCATACCAAACCCGTAATACTTTATATTATCTTGATTTTGGTCTAAAAGATCACGTGAAGACATCCTTGCGGAATGAATAATCATAGCTTTTGCTAACAATAAATCTTTTTCTACCAACTCGTCATATACTGATGAAAATTTTTGGACTACTCTGGGATTGGAATAGCTTGTCCCAATGCCTTCTATAACATTTCCGTTAACATCCAGGCCTTTAATGCCATGCCCTTCAATGTTATGAGAATAATCAATATTTCCGCCATAATCAACCACATCTGGCTTAACAATATAATTAGCCCCGGGGCCACGTCTGCTGAACGGAGAAGGTTCATTTTTCCTTACAATTGAATTTGCGGAGTCGTATAAAGCAACAGATCCCACTGTAATTGCTCGAACAGAGTCAGCCGGTGAGATGATTCTGTCTCGTTCGCCCATTGTGGCTTGTTGTGGCCATGTCCTTAGTGGTGCTTCAGTTAGATTTCCACTTGATACAAATATCTGAACACCATATTTGTCCTGAATATAGTCAAAGAAAATACCTAAGTCAGACATTTTTCCCTTACAAATGGCTTTGGGGATACCCAATGAAACATTCCACACTTTAGCGACACCAGCATATTTAATCATAGTTTCTTCTATAATTTCCATCAACTCATTTTCACTGACAGCGTCAACCGGACCGAAATCTTTGTCGCCGTTAGGCATAGCTATAATATCGACAAACTTAAATCTCTTTTTGTCATTAGTTACAATGCCATTCAGTTTGTTACCATAAAGTATTGTTGATGCGATAAATGTCGCATGACTTGGGTTTTGATATATTTTGCTGACATAAGTTTCTTGAGCATAAATATAGGGTGCAATAAAAGCGTTTTTTGTGCTGATTCCTCCGTCAATAATACCAATAAGCATTTCGCTGTCAGAATATTCATCTTCCAAAATAGTCATTAAGTCGGTATGAACAGACTCATTAGTCGGAAGTGAATATTCTTGAAAAAAATCCACGGATTTCACCCCGTTTATAGATGCAATCTTAATAACATCATCATAAGATGATACATTGACCTTAATAAACTTTATTGCTTCACCGTAAGTGATTATTTCAGCATTTTCAAACAAACCATACTGTGACATCCTCGTCATTATATGATTTATAACTACACTGTTATCAAAGTCATCAGCAAAGTCAAAAATTTTAATCTTGATCTTCGCCTTTATGCTATCAAAATTCCCTTGCTGAACAATTTCAACAAGACCTTCTGCTATTTTATCTTCTGTTTTAATAGGCTTAATATCAGAAATAGCAGTAAGGTTGGCACGAAATCTTTCAGATGGAGGATTTTTAATAAGCTGAACAGTTTCCAAAATAGTTTTTTTTGTAACTTTAAAATAGATCTCGTCAAGGTCATCACTGCCGATAATCTCGCACTTCCTGCACAAATCGTTCGGTTTGTGAGATTTTGCTATCGCTTCCGGTTTGACAATGATTTTACCCACAGCTGGAATATGTTCGTTTTCTGCAAAAATATCTTTGTAGTATTCAAACACTTCTTGAAATTTTTTGGCAATATCATTTTGCAAAGCTGGAGTAACTTCGCCGAAAAATTTTACACCTCCGCCGCCTTTATTTCTTTTACTGTCCGATGTCTTTTGCATTACAACCTTTATCGGTAAGTTTTTCTCCGCCATTATTAATCCTCCTCTGCTATCAAAGTTGAAACCATCGTTTTTGATACATTTAATATGTCTGCAATAATTCCATAACTGAATACCTTTTCATCACATTGTCTTAAAAATTTGGCTTTTATTTTTACTAGATTTCGATCATTATCAGGGTTTTGCGGTAGAATGCTTTTAAACCCAAACAATTCTTCGTAAAGGCTGTATTTTGTAAAATCCTTTTCATAAATAACTGCATTGCGCATTGCTTTCTTTACTATTTCTTCAACATTGGCACCGCTTAATCCAGAAAAAGCCACAGCCAATTCTTTCTTTTCTTTAATAGTAAAGTCGGTTGTGCCACCAATGAACAAGTCAATTATCTTGATTATGGCTTCAATATCCGGCAGTTCTATTTCCAATTTATAGTAGAAACGCCTCCAAACAGCAGAATCCAATAAATTTTCATGATTGGTTGCTGCTAACAACAAGCTATCATTGCTCATTGCATCAACATTCTGTAATAAGCTATTAACTACCCTTTTCAATTCCCCAAGTTCATTAGTGTCATCACGTGCCTTGGCTAGAGCATCAAATTCGTCTAAAAATAATACGCAGGGAGTCTTTTGAGTAAATTCAAACAAAGTTCTAATGTTTTTTGATGTAGTTCCCAAATATGAGGAGATCAAACTGTCTAATCGTGCAATTACCAATGGTAATTGAAGTTCTTTTGCAATAAGAAATGCACACTTAGTTTTACCGCAGCCTGGAGGACCATACAACAGCAAAGTGTTAGATATGCCAATACCAAGTGCATTTAATTTATCAACATTTTTATAGCTTAAGATAAAGGAGTGTAATTTGTCATAGTTGCTCTTAGATAATATGACTTCAACATTGTTTTCATTTGGATAAATAACATCAGCCAAAGATGTGCGAGACTCAGAATCAACCGGAAGATTTGTTTCTCTAAATGAACCCATCGCAGAAAGTGTTGTTTCATTTTGCATATTTACAATCTGATTAAACTTACTGGCGGCACGAGATTCCCCATCTTCTTCTAATTTACTAATCAGTTGCTTTGTATAATTCAACACTTTAACTTGATCATGCTTCATTGCACCTTCTACTATTTTCCCAATCTCTATGGAATACTTCATGATATCTCCCCCTTTCTTGCAATTATACGCGAACGATTTTAGTATGTCAAGAACGATAATGATATTTTAGTGAATATTATGGTTATTTTTAGAACGATAACGATATATAGAGAACGATTCATTTTTTTATCTTTGCAATATCCATGTCCTTTGATTGTTAATTTTCGGTTTTAAAACCAGAATTTCAAACAGATTTTTATACTATAATATTTGCGTTACACCTAACAAATATTTTACCTTTCCAATCCAACAGCTTTTTTTGGATTTTCTTCTGTCATCTCTTCCGGCTCACCATCCACAAGTTCGCTAACCCTTTTATCCATATTGAGCAGGATATTGAGTTCATTAAGTCTTGCGGATTTGCTCTTCAAATCTCCTTCCTGTGTAAACGGCCTTTGGGCCTCGATTTTTGCATTTTCCAACTGGATTTTGGTGTTGCCAAGCATTTCTTCGCATGCCTGCATTTTAGTTTTAAATCCTTCTAAAACATTATCCAGCCTGGTTATGTTACCAAAGGTATCTGTTCCCAACCCAACCGTATGGCTGAGCTCGTTTTTAAGTGTCAGCCTGTACTCCCGACAAAAGCTTTCAAAGGAAAGCTCCATAGTAAACCCGCGATATTTTCCGATGTTCTTGGGATCCGGGTTCGTCATTTTCTTGCACTCTTCAAGGATTGCTTTACCAGCTTCCGCTTTGTCGGCATAGGTTATCCCGTCAATCATCATTGGAGAAAATTTATCCTCATTTGGTTTGCTGTTAGCTGCTAGATGATTCATATCAGCTTTGTATCCTTTAATGCGTTCTTCAGTGGATTTGATCTGGCGGGGGAAGTCCTTTATAATCTGGTCTTCCAAAGAATAACGCTGGCTCAGGTGATTCGCTTTCAACAGTTTAAGCCTTGCAACGTCCGTATCGAGGTTCATCTTTTCTTTAATGAATGGATTGCCCGTGGCAAGTGCCTTGATCTCAGCATAGGAAAGCGCCGTTTCATCAATATCCTCCGCAGACCGGACCGGGGATTTCGAGGTCATGATCTGTGAAATGAATTTCTGCTTATTTTCAACCAGCTGGTAAAGGTAAGCGTCAAAGGTCTGTTCGGTTACATATCGGAAAATCTCAACTTCCGGGTTTGTATTGCCCTGTCTTAAGATTCTGCCGGATCTCTGTTCCAAGTCAGACGGTCTCCAGGGACAATCCAGATCATGAAGAGCAACGAGCCTCTGCTGAACATTCGTGCCGGAGCCCATTTTCTGTGTTGATCCTATTAGAACCCGTATCTGACCGTTACGCACTTTCCCGAAAAGCTCTTTCTTTTGTATTTCAGTATTAGCATCGTGAATGAAGGCGATTTCATTTTCAGGGAGGCCTTTGTTCATCAGTTTGGTCTTGATATCGTCATATACATTAAAAGAACCGTCATAATGCGGAGTAGAAAGGTCACAAAACACCATCTGAGTTGAAGATCTGTCCATGGTCCTCTCCCAAACATCAAATACATTGTTTGCACAGATAGCCACCTTGCTTGTCTCATGATCCGGCAGCATTTCGTTCGCCAAGCGTTGATCGAGAGCCAGTTTCCTGCCATCGTTTGTAATGACCAGCATATTATCCACGGAAGAATCCACCAACTTGTTCCGCACTTTTTCGGCTCTGTCGGATAGTGCCAGAACCATTTCTCTTTGATGTTCACTGGGTTTTATGACCACATTATGGTAGGCTGGGTTTGGGATAGGGAGGTTTAGCATATCCGCAGTTTGAATATCCGCGACATCCTTGAACATGGCCATCAGCTCGGGGAGGTTGTAGAACTTGGCAAAACGTGTTTTTGCACGGTATCCTGTGCCTTCGGGTGCAAGTTCAATCGCGGTAACCGTTTCACCGAAAGTGGATGCCCACGAATCGAAGTGCTGCAGTCCGTTTCTTGTAAGCGTGTTGTATTGCAAATACCGTTGCATCGTGTACAGCTCGGTCATTGAATTGCTGATAGGAGTTCCGGTTGCAAACACAATCCCGCGTCCGCCTGTGATTTCATCAAGGTACCGGCATTTCATGAACAGATCGCTGGATTTCTGGGCTTCTGTCTGGGCGATACCGCCGACATTGCGCATTTTGGTGTATAAAAACAAGTTTTTGTAAAAATGGGCTTCATCAACGAAAAGGCGGTCAATCCCAAGCTCCTCAAATGTTACCACATCATCCTTCCTTGACTGGTCGTTCAGTTTGTCCAGTTTAAGCGTGATGGATTTTTTTGTTTTCTCCATCTGCTTGATGGAAAAGTTTTCGCCACGGTTGTGCTTAAGCTCGGAAATACCGTCTGTGATTTCATATAGCTGTTGTTGCAGGATCGCCTGCTGCCTTTGAATACTCATCGGAATTTTCTCGAACTGCGAGTGCCCTATAATGACCGCATCATAATCCCCGGTTGCAATTCTCCCGCAAAACTTCTTGCGGCTTTTGGTTTCAAAATCCTTCTTGGTGGCAACAAGGATATTGGCCGATGGATAGAGCTGCAGGAACTCGGCGGACCACTGTTCAGTTAAATGATTCGGTACTACAAACAGGCTTTTTTGACATAACCCAAGCTTTTTGCTTTCCATTGCCGCGGCTACCATTTCAAAGGTTTTGCCGGCTCCAACAACATGTGCAAGGAGCGTGTTCCCGCCGTACATGATATGAGCGACGGCATTCACCTGGTGCGGTCTAAGGATTATCTCGGGGTTGATACCGCCAAACTTGATATGGCCGCCATCATACTCACGTGGTCTTAAACTGTTGAACTTGTCATTATACAGTCTGCAAAGATACTCCCGGCGTTTCGGGTCTTTCCATATCCAATCGACAAACTGTGCTTTAATAAGCTCTTGTTTTTGCTGTGCGATCGTTGTTTCCTTTTTGTTCAGAATCTGTTGTTTTTTGCCATCAGGAGCCTCGACATAGTCAAAGATACGAACGTCTTTTAGGTTTAATGATTCTTCAATGATCTTGTAGGCGTTAATCCTGTTTGTGCCATAAGTGTTAGTGGCCTTGATATTCGATCGGTCCTGACTTTTGCCCTCGATATTCCACTCGGAGGTAAGGGCCGAATAATGCACCTTCATATCCCATTGTAAATATCTTGGTGTTCCAAGCAGGTCAAAGATAAACTCGCAGATGATTTCAGGGGATATCCAGGTCGCTCCAAGCCTTACACTGATTTCACTTGCGGTCAGATCCTTTGGTTGGATCGCTTCAAGCGCTTTGACATTAATGGAATAAACATCCGCCTGGATCGCTGCAAACTGTTTTGCGATTTTTAACTTTTCACGGACATTCCCGGAAAGGTATTCATCCGCAGCTTCGAAACAGGTATCTGTCTCTGTTGACTTTGTCGGATTACGGAAAATAACTCCGACAAGGTCGGTTTCTATATCCACCTGAGATTTGCCGGTCAATTGTTCCATGAACTCCATATCCACACAGGCTTTTTCACCAATGGATACTGCCAGTGCTTCGCTTGACGTATCAACAGAAGTAATGCTGATGTGCTGCTTTATCGTGCGCTTGGTGAACATATCCGCTTTGCTTGCAAGCTCACCGTTTTCATCAATCACTTCAAGGGAGCAAAGCAGGCAGTAGGAACTGTCTTCGGAAAAAGATGAATTATTGGCCCGGGAGTTGATAAGCCCGTACTTTGATGTAAAGGTGTCATACAAGCGGTTGAGCTTTTGCTGCTCTTTTTGGATATCTGAATCGGAGTAATCTTCTGTCTGGTATTCGATGAGTGTTCGGACACAATCCCGGATTTCAATCATGCATCTGATACGGTTTTCCGCAGTGATGGTTTCGTAAACCGGGTTCATCCGTGAGTTTTCACGAAAATACAGCTTTCCTTCAACGAGTGTGAAGCTGAAATTACGGACGTTAAAATCCGCAGGGATGGATTTATCCTCCTTTTCGCTAATATCCTCATACTCGAATTCGGTCACTTCTGCATGGATATTAACGATCGCATCGTTAAGCATGGATTCAAGGTTTGAATTCTCATAGGCCTGGCAGGTGCTGTCCATCCCATACTGGGTGGATGCCATCACCATTTCGCCCATGATCATATCCGGGTTTTCGACAAAATAGCTATTCATTGAAATGCCGTTTGCATCTGTTGCTAAATAAACCCAGTCCGGGGCGATATCGATGATCCGGTCACGTTTTTGCAGGAAGATGATATCCGCTGTGACCTCTGTTCCGGCATTTGCCTTGAACGCATTGTTAGGCAGGCGAATCGCCCCAAGCAGGTCAGCTCTTTGCGCGATATACGTGCGCACCATGGGGTTTTCCTTATCAAGGGTTCCTTTCGATGTGATGAATGCCACAATCCCGCCGGGACGGACTTTGTCCAAAGTTTTTGCAAAGAAATAATCGTGGATGAGAAAATTGTTCTTGTCGTACCGCTTATCCGCTACCTTGAACTGCCCGAACGGCACATTCCCAATAGCCAGGTCAAAGAAACTGTCGGGGAGATTTGTCTTCTCAAAGCCCTGAACTGCAATGCTGGATTTTTGGTATAACTGTTGTGCAATCCTGCCGGTGATGCTATCGAGCTCCACCCCGTACATTTTAGAAGTTCCCATGCTGTCAGGAAGCATACCGAGAAAGTTGCCAGTGCCGCAGGATGGCTCCAAAATGTTGCCGGTTCTGAATCCCATGTTTTCGATTGCCTTATACATCGCACGGATCACAACGGGGGACGTATAAAAGGAAGTGAGGGTGGACTCTCTTGCGTTGGAGTACTCATTTTCATCAAGGATGTCCCTTAGCTGTGCATACTCGTTTGTCCAAGAATTGTTTTTCGCATCGAATGCCTGGGATAGACCGCCAAAGCCCACATATTTTGAAAGGGTTTCCTGTTCGATTGGTGTTGCATAACGATTTTCTCTTTCAAGTTGTTTCAATAAGGTAATTGCAGCAAGGTTATGAAGGAATTTTTCTTTAGCCGCAAACCCTGTTTTTGTGGGAAATGACGCATTATCAGACTCGTCATTTTCGATACGGAAGTTATTACGTTCAGACATGGCAACTTCCGGGTGAAGGTCAAAGGACTGGACCCGGGTCTTAGTTTTGGGTTTTTCCCATATGAGGGACAAAGGGGTTTCTTGTTTTTGAACGAGTAATTCTTTAATAAAGTCCAGACTTTCACTACGGAATATGGGGAAGCCAACACCGTTTTGGAAGGTGATATCTCTAAGAGACACCTTGTCAAACTCCTCATCAATGCTATCGATACAAAACTTGCGGGCGTCTATTTCTATTACTTTGCCAACAAGAGAGGAAATAGAGGCTGGGTCTGGGTCTATGACTGGAACTGGGATTGTTTGCTGTTCGGGTGCAATAGGGGATTCCATGACAGAAAGTGGCTGTTCTACTATTTTCTCGGAAGCGATTGTCTCAGTATCCGGTTGTTCCTCGACTCCATAGGCTGTTTTTGTCTTATCCACTTTCAAATGTTCATTAAGCGCATTCTCACGGATGGTCCGGTCAAAGTCCGCTCGCCTGAGTTCCTTTGTCAATAACGGGCAATTTAGGTCAAAGAGCTTTACCGTATTATCGTCAAAGGATAAAACCTCGTATTCACATGCATCAAGGTAGATGGTATCCCCAAGATGGATTTCGTATTTTGCGGGCGCTTCCACTTGCGCTGGTTCTTTCTTTCGGTGTATGGATGCAGGTTTTGCATTTTTGTCCAACCCAAACTCCCGTTGCCTTTAATTTTCGTTATCCCCATCATTGAAACTCTAGCATTCCATCCCCTCGTACTTGAACACCCACAAACGCTCACCCACCAGTTATCCC
>CAZJXH010000087.1:0-13563 GCA_964549475.1 uncultured Oscillospiraceae bacterium | reverse complement strand
AGAAACGCGAGCGGAATACCCGGCGGATTGAGAAATACATGGAACAGCACGACAACCGTCATGATCGGAGAGAGTATCGCTAGGCCGAATGCAGGAGCCCGGTTGCTCAACAAGCAGATGGCTCCGACCAGTTCAACAAATTTCATCAAAGGCCAAAAGAAACCCGTTGCCTTGAGCGCATGCTCGAATTGCAGCCTACGTTCCGATGTGGGCGGATGGAATAAGTGTTCGCCCGTGAAGATATACGAGAAGCCATCGCAGGCACCGGCGAGAACTGGATAACGGAAATGAATAATGACGAATTGATGAAACTTTTTACATTGGAGTGAGGTATCGTATTACATTGGAGTGAGGTATCGACCATGTGGGATTCTTATCGCTATAAGCCCAGAAAAAAAGCAAAACCGGATATAAAGAAACAAATCGAAAAGATGACAAGCAAAAATCCGGATATCAGCCCGGTTATCCTTAAGGGGAATAAAATCGCCACAACATGGTGGGGGATCGCCTGGAATAATAATCTGGAGAGGTATGCGGATTATTCGAATCGAATCGCCAGAGGACGGAGCTATGTCAGAAGCGGCGCCGTTCTTGACCTGAAAATCGACACCGGCACGGTCACCGCACTGGTTCAGGGAAGCCGGAAAACACCGTACAAAGTTGCGATCACAATAGCCGCCCTTGATAAAAAACGATGGGACGGCATCGTACAGGCAAGCAGCAATAAGATTGAAAATATCGAAGCCCTGGCCTCGGGAAAATTTCCTGCTGAAATGGCAGAATTGTTTACCGGATTGGGCAGCGGCCTGTTTCCGTCCCCTAAAGAGATTTCTTTTAGCTGTTCGTGCCCTGACTGGGCGGATATGTGCAAGCACGTGGCAGCTGTTCTTTATGGGATCGGCGCCCGCTTTGATGAGGACCCGATCCTGCTTTTCAAATTGCGGGACATCAACTTTGAAATTTTAATTAAAAAATCAGTGGATCAAAAAATGCAAAGCATGCTGAAAAACGCAGACAAGAAATCCAACCGCGTGATGGAAGACGTGGATACCATGAAGCTTTTCGGCGTGTAAAGCAAAGGATGAAGGATGATAACGGTCCCCATATTTATTTTGCAATTTTCAATTGATCCAATAATGCTTCCTGCAGAACCTGCGAAAAATTAACATTGGCTTTCTCTGCTCTGGTATTGAGCCATTGGGGAATCGTCAAATTTTTTCGAATGCTTTTCGAAGAAAATCTTTCACTATAGCTACTCAAATCAATCAGAACAAGATTCACAAAGCCTTTCGCATTGTCAGGCTTGACGGAATGGATGTCTGACGGGACCGGGATATCCTTGTTGTCTTCCAGAAATGAATCTGACAAAAACGCTGATATGGAATGGAATATCTTGTATAATCAATCATTTATTCAAAACAGCTTGTACCGAATGCCTACTTTTGTTGTATAATAAAAATATTGTGTTACAGGCAGTGATAAATCTTAGCTTGTTGACTCATCCTGTGAAATATGATGAATTTGTTTGAAATGATTACAATGATTTGAAATGCGATGAGATGCTTTTAAATGAGCAATTGAACATGAGGCCGACCTTGAAAAAAATTGAAGTTGCAGCAGCTATTATCATGCATGAAAATGAAATTTTATGCATGCAACGAGGCATCAATAAAAATGCCTATTTGTCGTATAAATACGAATTCCCAGGAGGAAAACTGGAACCAGGCGAGAGCCGGACCGCCGCCCTGATGCGAGAACTGAAAGAGGAAATGGATTTTGACGCTGTCATCACTGAAAATGACTTTTTCCTCACAGTCGAACACCGATACCCGGACTTCGAAATCGTTTTGCACAGTTTCCTATGTAAAACCGGAACAAAAGAATTCGTGCGAAAAGAACATATCGATCACAAGTGGCTGAAAAGGGAAGAATTGACACAATTGGAGTGGGCTCCGGCGGATGTGGGGATTGTGGAAAAATTGATGAACAAGTGAAGAATCTTGCTAGTGAATAGTTGCCAAATAAGAATACAAAAGAATAGGAATTAGCAATTTGTAAAGTAGACATAAAATTTTAGAAGTTGGGAAATAAAGAACATCATTGTAACTATTCAATTGTATGGTTACCTTACTTGACAAGCTAAACAAAAACGTTTATATTTTATTCAGGGGGTGAACATGTGAAAATTTCAGAAGAGATTAAAAAATTATGTGTACATTCAAATATTAGCCTTGCTGAAATGGCACGAAGATTAGGTCTTTCTCCGCAATCATTTAATGGGAAAATCAAACGTGAAAGTTTCACAATTGTTGAATTGGAAAAAATTGCGGAAGCTAGCGGCTCTAGATTTGAAAGATTTTTTATCCTCAATAATGGTGAAAAAATTTAGAACGGAGAATTTAATGTCAGTATATAAATTAGGAGAATTATTTTGCGGACCGGGAGGATTAGCATATGGTGCAAAAAATGCCAGTATCGGTAATGAAGATTTTAAAATCGTGCACGAATGGGCTAATGATTATGATATAGATGCATGCAGGACATATACTCATAATATTTGTCCTGATAAACCGGATTCAATTATTTGTAATGATGTGAGAAAAATAGATATCAATGCTCTCAGCGACATTGATGCATTAGCATTTGGATTTCCATGCAATGATTTTTCAGTTGTTGGTGAACAAAAAGGATTCCAGGGAACATTCGGTCCACTATATCAATATGGTGTAAAAGTACTTAAACACAGCAAACCAAAATGGTTTCTTGCAGAAAATGTCGGGGGACTTGCAAGCGCAAACGAGGGAAGTGCACTTCAGATAATTCTTAAGGAATTGAGAGATGCCGGTTATCGTATATATCCGCATCTATACAAATTCGAGCAGTATGGGATTCCACAATCCAGGCATAGAATAATAATTATCGGTATTCGTGAAGATTTGCCTTATGTATTTTGCCCGCCGAGTACAGCGCCTTATAAGGACGTAGATAATACCTGCAGAACAGCAATTGAATACCCGCCGATACCGAAGGATGCTTTAAATAACGAATTAACAGCGCAGTCATCAGTAGTAATTGAGAGACTCAAGCATATTAAACCAGGCGAAAATGCCTTTACAGCAGATTTACCCGACAATCTGAAATTAAATGTTCGAGGAGCAAAAATCAGTCAAATATATAAACGTCTTGATCCGGAAAAACCAGCTTATACTGTTACCGGTTCTGGCGGTGGCGGAACTCATATTTATCATTATGCTGAGCCAAGAGCATTAACAAACAGAGAAAGAGCAAGATTGCAAACATTCCCAGACGCCTATGAATTCATTGGAGCAAAAGAAAGTGTTCGCAAGCAGATTGGTATGGCTGTTCCGGTAAATGGAGCCAGAATAATCTTTGAAGCTGTTCTCAAAACCTTTGCAGGGATTGAATACGATTCTACCAGCTGTAATATTCCTGTCATATCAAAGTAACCGTATTGTTTGAAGATAATTGATTATCATAAAAATGGGGGATAGGAATACAATGCTGAATTACTGGTGGGTTACGCGTCCAAAAAGAAAACTGAACAGTATTCCTGAAGTTTTGGCATGCTGTGCAAAGGTATCCCTGAACAGTGAATGGCAAGGGAATAGATTTACCCATTTGACATTTGAGCAGGCACTGGAAGACAGCGGACTTAAACGTAAGGGCGAACGCCGTGATCAACGCGGCGGAGGCGGCAGAACATATTTTGCCTGGCTTTTCAGCCTTGGTTTAGTTTTCACACACGAAGCAACAGGGCAAGTCAAGTTAACACTTGCTGGTGAAGCTGTACTTGAAAGTGATTCGCCTGTAAATGTTATAATTAATCAAGTTCTGAAATATCAATTTCCATCACCGTTTTCATTATCACCGGCTTCATCTAAAGTAAGACTTAATCATCGTTTTCATATACGCCCTTTCAGGTTTCTGTTGAGGCTGCTTAGCGATGCAAAATTGTCTTATTATTTAACTCAAGATGAAATAGCGAAGGTCGTAATAACAGAAGCGGAAAATGAAAATGACTCATCATACTATTCCATTGTAGATCGCATTCTACAATATCGCGCAAATGGAATGAAAGCATTATCAGAGGACTTTTTTAATGAATATGCGCCAAGCAGTGGAACAATAAATCCAGAACATCCATATAGCCATTTGTGCGACGTTGCCAATACATTAATTAACTGGCTTGAGTACACTCAATTCATTGCTCGGTCAATTAACGATTTTGGGATACATCAAATCAGTATTTTACCAGATAAAATGGATGAAGTTGATTCATTGCTGTCAGATGGATCATTACTTGTGGATCGACCTAATGAACAGGAATATTTTCAACGAAAATACGGGCTTGATCCAAAACATCAGAGAGATAATCGAAATATTTTAGCAACGCAGACAATTACAGCCCGTATTATCAATGAACAGCAAATAAAGCAGGCTTTTATCACTGAATCAATACATACCCCGGTTACTGCAATATCTGCTGCTCTTATTAATAAGATTGCAGAGAAAACAAATCTTGCCAAAATTCTGGTTGAAGAAACCCTCATGAAACTGTATCCAAAGGGTGCAATTAATGCTTTTATGACTGAATATTTCGAAATGGCATTTAAAGGGAAAGACGAAGCAGCTGAATTTGAAAAAACTACCGCTGAGATATTTGAGAAAGTATTTGGGTTTAAATCATATCATGTGGGCCCCAAGGGGTTATCGCCGGATGTATTAATTGTTTCAGAAAATTATCAAGCCATTTTTGACAATAAAGCTTACAGCAATTATACAATCAGCAACGATCATCAAAATAGAATGGTTCATAATTATATTGAACATCTGAACAATTACAGCAGTTCACAACTTCCGTTAGCATTTTTTGTATATATTTCAGGTGAATTCGGAGGCAATATTGAATTCCAAATTAAAAGCATTGTGAATCAAACAAATATACATGGAAGTGCAATTAGCGTTTCTAATTTAATAAAGATGATCGAGATCAATCAAACCTGTCCTTATACACATGATAAAATAAGGGAAATATTCTCAGTAGACAGGAAGGTTCTTTTATCAGATTTGTAAATAATATAATTCTTTTCATTGTAAATAACTATTAATAATTTTAAATAATATAAAATTGAAAGGAATAGAATGGCTGATTCCTTAACACCAGAGAAACGTAGTTGGAATATGTCAAAAATTCGAAGTCAGGATACACTGATTGAAGTTAAGGTCCGGCAATATCTGTTTAAAAAAGGGTTTCGCTTCAGAAAAAATGTTAAGTCTCTACCAGGAAAGCCGGATATCGTTCTCAAAAAATATAATACAATCATTTTTATTCATGGATGTTTCTGGCATAGACATCAAAATTGTAAATATGCAACTACCCCTAAAACTCGAATAGATTTTTGGAACGAAAAATTTAACCGAAACTGTATAAGGGATGAAGAAAATCAAAAACTGCTTGAAAATAGTGGGTGGAATGTAATTATTATATGGGAATGTGAACTTAAGAAAAGTTGTTTTGAACAAAAGATGGAAGGGATAATCTTAGGGATTAAAAATAATTGTGATCGAAATAATGGAAAATAGAAAATTTGAATACCTATATGATTTAATAACCCCATCTTCTACACTATGATGGATATTGTGTAAAAATGAGGCAGGATGCAATGCAAATTTCTGCTCATGAAAAAGCTGATACACTGGATTTTGTTCATTGCATGAGAATTATATCTAATGTATTGAGTTTAGGAATAATAAGAACATCAGAATATATATTACATTATAGAATTGAGAATCAAAATCTTGTTGATAATATAAAAGAAATAGAAATATTTATATTTGAGTTAGACCAGATGAATAATGATTTAATACGGAATAAGTTTTAAATTGTATTATTTTTTTGGTTAATTTGGTACAGTAATTATCCAAAATGTAGTTATGTGGTAAAATGATGATAAAGACTGTATTGGATTTATATAAGCGAGGAGATAACTAATGGGGATATTCGACAAAATGAAAGAACCAATTTTTCTTAAAGAAAGCAGTGATGCCGAAGTGCAATTAGAGAAATTGAAGGTATTGGAACCGTTACTCAATCCGACAGGACAAGCAATAATCAGGCAGGATATCAAGAACCTTGAATCCGGAATTTTCGGGGAAAAGACAATTGCTTATGAGCTTAAAAACAGCCACATACCTATATATATTCTGCATGATATTTATCTTGAAGATGAAGATTTGAATGCCCAGATTGATTATCTGGTATTTACGAGAAAAATCTGCTTCGTGATTGAATGCAAAAATTTGTTTGGAGATATTGAAATCAATAGTGCGGGGGATTTTATTCGAACGACTGAATTTTACGGCAAGAAAAAAAGGGAAGGAATTTACTCTCCAATAACACAAAATCAACGTCACCTGGAGCTAATGAAAAAAATCAAGTTGGATAATCGGAAAAATGCAATTACTCGATTTATGACTGAAAAATATTTCGAGTCATTTTACAAATCAATTGTTGTACTTGCCAACCCTAAAACAATTCTCAATGCGAAGTTTGCTAAAAAAGACATTAAAGAAAAAGTGATTAGAGCGGATCAATTAATCAAATACATCAAGGAAAACTATATACAATCAAAGGAAGAGGAGAACAATGACAGCCATCTTCTGGAATGGGCTCAGTCTTATCTGTTATTGCACAAGCATGTCGAAAAAGATTATACTGCCAAGTATCAGCAATATTTGCTGCCAAAGACTACAGTGAATGCAGCCGAACATTTTGAACAAGCCATTCCGGTGATTATAAAAGAACAGGCAGTGATCAATAATTCAAATACAGACCTGAGAGTGAATGCGGCATTGGAGGAGACTGAAATTTTCAAAGACCTAAGGGCTTACCGGTTGGCGAGAAGCAGAGCAGAGAATATAAAACCCTATTTCATTTATAACGATATGCAGTTGAAAGATTTAATTTCAAAACGGCCAAAGACACTTATTGAATTACAGAGTGTGTCAGGTTTTGGTGAAGCAAAGGCAAACAAGTATGGGGCGGATATTTTGAAAATTATTCGCAAGTATATTTGATAAAGTGATATAACTGACAGGATTAACAGTAGGAGGAATTTTAGCATGAGCAGATGGTTTTCAAATCATAGAAGGATTATCAGCTTTATTAGTTATATTTTGCTTTTAGTCTTAGTTTTTTTAATCAGCTTTTTCTCTGAATTTAATGTTGTCTGGTGGATTGTGATTGGAATTGGATTCTCTTTTATTATGCTCAACTTTTTAAATTTTTTTACTTTACTTGAATTTAAGCGCGCCGGTAAGTATTTGGACGATGAGTGTGACCCCGATAAGTATTCGCAAATCATCAATGATATTTATGACCATAATAAGATAAAAGTATTCCGAGTCACTCTTTTGACTCATAAAGCTATGGCACTTTGCTCTATAGGCAAATATGAAGAGAATCTCGAGCTTTTAAAAAGCATAGATATTGACCAGTATCCAATACAGATTGAAATAAAAATATTATATTACAACAATCTGGCGGATGCATATATTCGCGTCGGTGAAATTGGAAAAGGGGCCGTCATACTCTCAAAAGCGAATGAGATGATTGATCGTGCAAGATTCAATGAAAAACGAAAAAATCTATTGAAAAATTGCTTGGAAAGCAATTCGATCGATGTCTTAATTAATGAAAACAAACTCGATGAAGCAGAAAAATTGATTTTAGGTAAAATGAAGATCTTTTTAAACAATAGACATCTTGTCGAACTTAAAAATTCTTTAGCCACACTTTATTTAAAACAAGGGCGGATTGATGACGCAAAAGACTGCCTCGACTTTGTAGTTAATAAAGGAAATAAGTTATTCATCGCGCAAAAAGCAAAAAAATTATTGGAAACACTATGATAGAATACATATGAAGAAAAATCTCCTTACCGCGACTGTAAATTTATCTTACCATGCACATATAACAATCGCTGGAGAACCACCGTTTGTTGAATCAGTATTGCTGATGAGGCTTTGAATGAAAAAGGTGAATATCGAATGAATATTCATTGCAGAGGTTATTTAGTGCGAATATAACCGCTAAGATGAATATTTCTTGAATATTCGTTTAAACGCTAGGGGATGAATTTCAAGGATTATTAGGCAATGGAATAAATACAATAATTATTGTAACATTTGTATTATAAGACAAAGCTTGTGAAACAGCCCGCAGGAGGTCTCATGAAAGATCGATTGGATCTTAAATATCTCCCCAGCATTATAACCCTCTTCCGGATTCTTCTTTCCATATCCCTGCTGTTTGTGGATTTATTCAGCACAGGATTTGTGTTGGTGTATCTCTTGTGCGGACTCACGGACGCCATGGATGGATTCATCGCGAGGAGACTGAAGGCGGAGAGCCTGCTGGGGGCAAGGCTGGATACGGTCGCAGATATCGTGATGTTTGCGGTGATTCTTTATATTTTTGTTCCGCATGTTGCTTTTTCGTGGGCGCTGGTGAGCTGGCTGCTGGCGATTCTCTTGGTCCGGCTGGTTTCGATGGCTCTGGTGTATTTCAAATATCAGAAGTTTGCCATGCTGCATACGGTCAGCAACAAGGTGACAGGATTCCTGCTGTTTTTTATTCCGCTTGCGATCGGGACGGGGATGGAAATGCCCGCAATTTATGTTGTCTGCGCGGTTGCCAGCGTGTCGGCAATAGAAGAACTGGCCATCCATGTTTTTTCAAAGACATTGGATGTGGATCGGAAAAGCGTTTTCAGCAAATAGTTTTCCATGGAACTTCTTCTGGTATAATCTAGAGAGTGGATTGTTTTTAAAGTACTGTATTTATATGATTATTTGGCGAGGATTTTATATGGCAAATATTACGGATAGGGCGGATAGGACGGACATGTCAATGTACGATGCGATCATCATAGGTGGCGGCGCGGGGGCTTTAAGCACAGCCTGTTTCCTGGCAAGGGAGGGCTGGAAAGTTCTTGTCCTTGAGAAGGAGAACAATGCAGGCGGGCTGGTGACGTCGTTTTCCAGAAACGGGGTGCAGTTCGACCTTGGACTGGAAGGGCTTTTCGAGCTGAAGGAGAAAGAAACCATCGACCAGTTCCTTCATTTCTGGGGCGAGCAGCTGGAGACCCGCAAGAGAAGCGAGACGATCCGGGCGTTTGTCGGGCAGGAGGATTTCCTTTTGCGCGCAGGGACGATGGAAGCGGACCTGGCGCAGGCTTTCCCGCAGGAGGGGAAGGCGGTCGCGCGGTTTTTCGACATCAACCGGAGGATTCTTGGCGAGATGTATTCGGGAGAAGCGCCGAAGCCGCCTTTCGAGATGAGCCTTTTTCAAAAAATTCTATTTGGCTTGAAGACGGCCATCCGGAGACCGACTTTTGTGAAATATGGAATGAAGGACGCTTCGAAGGTCCTTCGCGGGCTTTTTGGCGATAAGAGGCTGATGAATATTATCTACGCCAAAGCCATGTACCCGATGGTCTATATGGGCTATGCCTACCGCTGGGAGACCATGCGGCGGGATGAGCTGTACTACCCTGTCGGCGGGATGCAGAAGATCCCGGATGCGATGGCTTCGGCGATCCGGAAGGCTGGCGGTGAGATCCGCCTTCGGACGGAAGTTGTGAAGATATTGATGGAGGGCGGAAAAACGTCTGGTGCCCTGACAGAGGACGGCAAAGCGTCTGGTGTCCTTTGCGCCAGCGGGGAGGTTTTTAATGCCAGAATCATTATTTCCAACGTTTCTCCGCATTTCACCGTAAACCGGCTGGGCGCGGGTATCCAGGCGCTTGACCCGCTAAGGGAGGCGATTCGGGACCGGAGGATTTTCCCGGGCTGCATGCTTTGTTTCATCGGTGTCCGCGGGGATTACGATTTCAAAGGGGTGAATTACATCGAGTTCACGGACGAGCGCGCGATGGATCGGAAGCCGGAGAATTATACGCCGGAGGATTGCCCGTTCGCACTGATTGTTTCGGACAGGCCGGAGGGTCAGAAGGAGCATTCGGTCCTGCTGCTGGCACCGATTTCGTATGGGTATCAGAACAGGTGGCAGACGGAGGATGGGCAGGGGCGCGATAAACAGGGGCACGATGGGCAGACGGAGGATGTACAGGGGCGCGATGGACAGGAGCACGATGGAGCCGTTGGGGATAAGGCCGCCGAGTCCGGTGCGCGGGTCAGGGGAGCTGCCTACAGGAAGCTCAAAGAGCAGGCCGGCAGGATTCTGCTGGATCGCGCATGCGACAAGCTTGGAGAGGATTTCAGGCAATCGGTTCTATTCTCGATTCCATCTACTCCGCTTTCGTTCGAACGTTATACGAACAGCGAGCAGGGGTCTTTCATGGGCTGGAGCTATGAAGCGAAGGATTACGGGAAGTTTCTTCCACAGACCACGCCGGTCGAGAACCTCTATATGGTCGGGCAGTGGACTTTTCCGGGTTTCGGGGTGGCCGGAGTGATGGCGGGCGGTTATTTTCTGGCGAAAAGGCTGCTGGCGACGGAAGGGATCGATCTGGAGCAGAAATATAAGGATTTCTATGATGATTTTTATCTAAAAACGAAATGAACCAATCCATTCGTCCCCATTGCTATATAACTTTCGGGACGAAAAGGAGACTTCGGCAAAAGCCGATTGAATGGAAAAAAAGGATTCGAACCGATGGGCAGGATTGTTCCGAATTTGTGTTTGATACGCAGGCCGATGAGGATCGGCGTTCTATGCGTCGCTTTTTAAAGATTCGAAAATCCGAAACCGGACCTTTCTGCACGACACCCCTTCCGAAACGGCGGATCTGATCAGCGTTTCGCTGGCCGGCCAGGAGTTCCTCCTGCTTTCCACGGGACCCTATTTCAAATTCAATCCCTCGGTGTCGTTCATGGTCGCCTGCGATTCCGCGGACGAGGTTGATTTCTTATGGGGGAAGCTGATCCGAGGCGGGGAGGCCTTTCTGAAAATGCAAAAATTCAATATCGCCGAACTTGTCCAGGCGTATGATAAATAAACGATTATATTATTAGGAAAAAATAAGATTGACTTTATATTATCCTATTTTTCGCAAGCGATTGCCCTGTGTTTCAGGCAGGCTTTCTGTTGTCCAATGTCATCAATGGTATAATGGCACTGTTATACCAATAAATTGATTATTGGAAAAGGAGGCATCATATGGGCTTGTTTGATAAAATGAAAGAACCAGTTTTTCTCAAAGAAAGCAGCGATGCGGAGGCACAACTGAAAAAACTGAAGGATCTGGTACCATTGCTTAATGCAGATGGCCAGGAAATGTCAGAAAAGAACATCAAAATCCTCGAATCGGGGATTGCAGGGGAAAAAAACATTACATCCGAGCTTAAAAAAAGCCATATGCCCTTGTATATCCTACATGATATCAATCTTGACGGCAGTGATTCAGGGTCTCAGATCGATTATCTGGTTTTTACGAAGAAGATTTGTTTTGTGATTGAAAGCAAAAACTTATTTGGCGATATTGAAATCACAAAGTCAGGGGATTTTATCAGAACCACAGAAGTTGACGGAATGAAAAAGAATGAAAGGATTTATTCTCCGATCATTCAAAATAAACGCCATCTGGAACTGATGAAAAAAACCAAAATGGATGCGAATAAAGGCAAATATTCTCAGCTGATGCTGCAACATTTTTTCGAGATGCTGAACAAATCCATCGTGGTACTGGGAAATCCAAAAACCGTTCTGAACGCAAAGCTTGCACAAAAGGAAATCAAGGACAAGGTGATCCGCGCCGATCAATTGACGAAATACATCAAGAGCTTCTATGCAAAATCGGAGCAGGCTCAGCACTCAGATTTCCAATTCCTGGAATTGGCAAGATCTTATCTGCTCTTGCACAAGCAGATTACAAGGGACATTACTGCCAAATACCGGGAATATTTGCTGCCAATAGCATAAACGCAAAAATATAGCCAATAAATATCTGATATTAGCTTAAATAACGAAAATATTAATACGAAGTGGCTAATATATCTAACGAAAAAGCCATAATAATCTTGACATAATAGCCAAATTCCAATATACTATTGTCAGGAGGCGATTTATTATGATTACAACCGCTACGGAAATGAAGAATAATTTCGGCCAATATTTGAAACAGGTCATGGACGACAATGTCGAGGTGATCATCACCAAGAACAACCAGAAAGTCGCCCGGCTTGTCCCTTATGTCACGAATCTTGAGAAATATTTCAAATTAGAGGAGAATACCGCGGAATACCGGTATGATAAGCAAACAGTCTCCTACGAAGAGTTCATGGAGATTTATGAGAAAAGCGACAGCCGGATGGAGTACATCAATGGCGAGATCTGGCTGATGGCTTCCCCGAGTATGAGCCATCAGGAGATCCTTGGGAATTTATATATGATCTTCAATCAATACTTCAAGGGAAAGAAATGCAAGCCGTTCCTGGCTCCCTTCGACGTGCATTTCAGGAAGGTCGATATTGACGTTCCGGATGTCATGCAGCCGGATCTGCTTGTCATCTGCGATGCAGAAGGCCATGTCAATGAGAAGAATAAATATATGGGGACGCCGACATTGGTTCTGGAGATCTTGTCTAAAAGTACCAGAAGCAAGGATATGGTTTATAAGCTCAATACCTATCTGACCTCAGGGGTTGGCGAATACTGGGTTGTCGATCCAAAGAGCAAGAGCATTCTGATTTATTCGTTTGCTGATTACGCCATTGATCATTTTACTCAATACCGGATGGGCGAGATGGCCTCTTCAAGTGCATTTGAAGGGCTGTATGCAGATGTCACGGAATTGTTCACGGGAATATTCGAATAATCGGGCAGAGAATTTTAGTGATTATTCTGAATGAAACGAAAGCAGTTGAATGAACGAAAGCAGTTGATAGAAAATAGTTTCAATATTGATATGCCGGAAAGGAACCAATGAAATGAAAAACAAAATCAGAGACAGGGTCATCCGCCTCGGAGCGGATGTATGCGGCTTTGCCAACATTGCGGATTTCAACAGGGCGCCGGAAGGATTCCATCCTGCTGATGTTTTTACAGAATGCAAGTCCGTTATTGTATTTGGCCAGGCTCTTCCCAAAGGACTGACGAAGTGCGGACCCAAGCTAATATACGGACATTTCAATAATTGCATTTGCCCCGAGCTGGATTTGATCGCATTCCATACCGCAAGATTGATTGAAGCATGCTTTGACGGAAGCGCGGTTCCCCTTCCTTCGGATGGACCATATGACTATTGGGACGCCGAAAAATCGGAAGGCCGGGGGCTTATTTCGATGAAACATGCCGCTGTTGCCGCCGGATTGGGAACACTTGGCAAGAACACTCTGCTATTGAACCGCCAGTATGGCAATATGCTTATCCTTGGCGCTGTTCTGACCGACCTGGACCTGCCATCCGACCCGCCTGCGGTTTCCATCTGTATCAGCGATTGCTGTCTTTGTTTAGACAACTGCCCTGTGCAGGCATTGGATGGCATATCCGCCAATCAGCAGAAGTGCAGAACCAATACA
>CAZJXH010000086.1:0-13604 GCA_964549475.1 uncultured Oscillospiraceae bacterium | reverse complement strand
TCTATATGTATTTTTCAAGGTTCAGGCTCCCACCGTAGGTGGGAAAGTTGAGTAAATTATCTGACAAAAGTAATGGTTTATATTCTGGGCGCGTTCTTTGTGGTAAATAGAGAAATGACGGTGGGGATGCTGATCTTGTTTTCAGAAAGCTTTGGGATGCTATTTACAAATCTGGATGCAGTCAATTCAAAAAATGTAGCGCTTGATGTCTCCAGACCCTATTTTTCAAGGATTTGTGAAGCATTGGAATTTGATGAAGAAGAGGAGAAATCCAAACAGGAGATTAAACTGGAAGGTGATATTGAATTATCCGGTGTCAGCTTTTGTTATCATGAAAACAAAACAGAGACATTAAACAATGTTTCTTTGAAAATAGAAAAGAATGACTATCTCGCTGTGATGGGAAAAAGCGGCTGTGGGAAAACAACATTAATAAAACTGATTCTAAATCTATACAATCCACAAAAAGGCAGCATAAAAATGGATGGAATCAACATAGCGAATATAAAAAAGAAAAATCTATACAGTCAAATCGGTGCAGTGATGCAGGATACCTATTTATTCAATATGAGTATCCGGGAGAATCTGCTGCTTTCTAAAAAAGATGCAACCCTTTATGAACTGGAACAGGCTTGTGAACAAGCCGGTATTCGTGATTTTATTATGTCGCTTCCATATGGGTTTGAAACGATCATCGGAGAACGGGGGGTGAAATTGTCCGGCGGCCAGAAACAGCGGATTGCTATTGCGCAAGCATTGATTAAAACTCCGAAACTGATTTTGCTGGATGAGGCAACATCTTCGATTGATAAGATTTCTGAAGATACCATCAACAAATCAATCCATGATATTGCCTCCCAAACTACTATTGTTATAATTTCGCATAAACCTTCCACAATACTAAAAGCCAGACGGATTGCGTTAATGGAAGATGGAAATATTATTGACGGGGATGATTTGACGCTGAAAGAAAGCCATCTATATTCAAAAATCATGGGACGGGGGAATGGAAATGGATAAAAAAGAAAAAGAACGCCGGCTTATTTTCGAATTGATACGATTTAGAGATTATAACGAACACAAGATCATGGAGCTGCTTGAGAAAAGTCTGGATTATCCATGGGTTCTGGGGCAGCTGATGTGGAATCGGGTAGGAGGTGTCGCATATTATGTTTTATTGAAATGCAATGCTCTTGGTGCGGTCAACCGTGAATTCCGGAATAGCTTGAAAAACTGCTATGAGATGAATGTGGTCAAGTCAAATTCTTTTAAAACGGCTCTCTATTCGTTAGGCGAAATATTTTCAGAAACAAAATTCCCCTATGCATTTTTGAAGGGCGCTTACCTGAATACGATATTGTACCCGGAAGGCCTACGAACATCGAATGACTTTGATATTCTTGTAAGTCAAAGCAATCTTACCGAATGCGCGGACCTTTTCAGAAAGAATGGTTTCATACAAGGATATTATAAGAATAATGAAGGGATTGTCCCTGCGACAAGAAAAGATATTTTGGATTCCCGGATGAACCGGGGAGAAGTTGTGCCGTTTCTGAAACCATCGCAAAACACTGGAATGGATGTCATTGAAATCGATATCAATTTTTCCCTGGACTTCAAGGCAAAACAAGAACGGGATCTGGTTGGCGAATTATTGGCACATAAACAATTCTTTACGATCAGAGATCAAAAACTATCTACCTTGTCACAGCCTGATTTTCTAATACAGCTCTGTGTCCATTTGTTCAAAGAAGCAACAATATATAACTGGGTCGAAATGGGCCGGGATTTATCCCTTTACAAATTCTGTGATATTTATGCTTTCATATTGAAATTTGGAGATAATAAATTTTTCAGTTTACTTGAAGAAAAGATTCATCTGTATGGGCTTGAAAAAGAGTGTTATTACGCATTGAAAAACACAAAAGAGATTTATCCCTCCATTGAAGACAAGACAGGATGTATAAAATTGCTTGAAAATATCAAACCCCGGAATGAGGAATTTCTGTCACAAATTTTTCGTCCTGCTTTGCATAAAACATACTCATATAATATGAGCTTTACGGACTGGCTTTTTAGTTATAACAAAGAGTCGTATCTTACTGAAATGAAAGAATAGGGGGAATGAGGAAATGCTTATGAAACCACACAATAAAAGCGGCCTGTTGATAACTTTTTGCGGATTGGACGGGTGTGGGAAAACGACTATCATCCAAATGCTTAAAAACACATTGGAGGACATGGGATATCCTGTGATTCTTACCAAACAGCCAACGAACGCTGTCAGAGAAAGTACAATATTCCGAACATTCATGGACAGTCCAAATCATGACGACTTTGATTATCGCGCATTGAGCCTGCTGGCGGCAAGCGATAGAGTACAGCACTCCAATCGATTCATTCTGCCGAAATTGGAAGAGGGAAATATTGTTATCAGTGACCGGTATTTTTACTCCTGTCTCGCAAATCTTCGAGCCAGAGGATACAAAGAGGATAAGTGGATCGAAGAGGTTGCCGGCTTTATTCCAAAACCGGATTTATCCATTTTTCTGGATGTGGATGTACCATTGGCGATAAAAAGAGTGCGAAGCCGGGCAATTGAAAAAGACCGCTATATTGACATTCCGCTACAATATAATTTGCGAAATGAATATATCAATATCTGTAAAAAATTCGGCGGAAACTTTTATAACTCAGCAGGAGAAAGTCACTACACTTTCGAAAAAATCATGAAAGAAGTCTATCCCATCCTGTATCAACAAACCATCCCTTCAAAAGCATTATGGAAATTGGAAAGTCGAACGATTTAAAACAGATTAAGGATAAAGCAATGATAATGGATAAAATGGATAAAAGAATATTCGATGGAGTACTGGGATTGTCCTGCCTGGAAAATTATCTGCTTGGTATATTAAAAATCCATGGGATTGATATTTCACGGCTTTATTCCAGAAGTTTGGTCCACGCGAAAAAGCTCTATGATGATGTCTTTATAAAAAACAGGACCTATGAAAGCTATCGTGAAATTCCCAGTATGCATAATGCTGCAAAAGAACTAGGAATTATCAAATTCACTTTTGTAGAGACCGATCCAGGATTTGATCTGGCCTTAAGATTAAAGAAATTAGGCGAGGATGAATATATTCTGGTACGAGTAAAACCAGTGTATATTAAGGAGAAATATAGAATAAAACTTTGGCGGGATGACCACTACATGCTGGTATTCTTGAAATCGGACGAAATTCATTTTATCAATGATACTCCGCGGGCAGAAGGCATTCTTATACAGGAGGAACTTCCTGATTTTTATGATAACGGTTATATGTGGATAAAAGTTCTAGGCCCCATGACGAAGAAAATGATTGATTACAGCATGGTCAACTTTATTGAAACATTCCAATTTTCGAAACAATTCAATTCCTTTGAAATCATACCGTATTCCGATATCGATAAAGAGGAGAAAATTAAAAACATGCTTTTTATTTATCGGATATCCTTACAAAGAACGATCGAATTTTCAAGCATATATTTTAACTTAAGTAGTTTTGAACAATATATCACAGATTTCAATAGAATTCTTGCAAAGCTTGAATATGATATTTTTAAGAAAAATATCAGCATACGCGGCTCTACCGATATCCTTTTGCTGATTTTTAAAATCAATCTTGCGCTCTATGAAGAAATATATAAGAAGCTGGAAGGAGAGGAGTAAATGAACAACATCAAAACAATCAATGATCTTATTCGAGAATTATCCTTTATAGGAGCTGAACCACTTCCGACAGACCGGTTAAAAGGTGATTTGGGGTTTGATTCGTTGAAAATTATCGAATTAATTCTTGCATTTGAAGCGACCATGAATGTTTTACTTGAAGAATCGGATCTCGATCCGGCAAAAATCACTACTGTTCAGGATCTTTATATTCTTGCGGAGAAATATGCATCGTAGGAGAAAGAAATAATGTTGTGGAATTTATTAGAAAGCCGTTTGCTGCAATTTCCAGATGCTTCGGTGTACGATGAAACCCGTCAAATGACGTATTTGGAAATAATAAAAGAAACAAAACGGATAAGCAAACTGATTTTGAAAAACCGATCCGGGACTATTTATGCGATTTTATGCAACTCGGAGTTCAATACGGCAATTGCATTATTGTCATTGTTTCAAATAAGAATACCTGCGGTCTTGCTATCGATGCGATATGGTGAAACCCATTGCCGGAAGATTTTAGATAATATACAACCTTCCTGCGTTATCGTGGATAATCCTGACATCCAAATATTATCAAATTATCATGTTTCGGTTTTCGATGTTTCAAAAGGTGAATATATCAAGACGGTTCATTATCAAAATCAAGATCAAGATGTCCCGGAAGATGTTGCTGCAATCATGTCTACTTCAGGCACTACAGGAAAGCCAAAAGGGGCCATGATTACCCGGGACAATTTGGTTTGCAATCTTCTGGATATCGAGAGGTATTTTGATATCAGAAATAGTGACTGTATTTTGATTGCAAGGCCTTTATACCATGCGGCAGTTATGACGGGGGAGTTTTTGATTTCTATAATGAAAGGGCTGGATATCTGTTTTTATAATGGAGATTTCAATCCGATCCGCATGATTGAACTGATTAAAAGGCATGCTATTACTGTGTTATGTGCCACTCCGACACTGTTTTTTCATATTTCAAGGATTGCAAAACGTTTTACGGAACCATTGCCCCTCCGGATTATTGCAATTAGCGGAGAGTGCATGACAAATAGTGTATCAGAGATCGTCCGGGAGGTTTTTCCAAACGCGAGTATTTACAATGTTTACGGACTGACAGAAGCATCTCCCAGAGTATCTTTTCTATCATCGGATCTTTTTGACAGACACCCGCTATCAATCGGACGTCCGCTCCAATCCATATCGGCAAAAATCGTGGATGATTCCGGTAATGAACTCCCAACCGATATAAATGGCGAGTTGATTATCAAAGCTCCGTCTGTAATGAAAGGATATTATCAAAACAGAGAAGAAACTGCAAGAACAATCGTGGATGGATGGCTTCATACTGGGGATATTGCTTCTAAAGATGAGAATGGCCTTCTATATATAAAATGCAGGAAAGATTCGATGCTTATTCGCGCTGGGATGAATATTTATCCACAGGAGATCGAAAACGCACTCAAAGCAGATCCCCGAATTCTGGATGCATTGGCATATGGCGTTTTAGATGAAAAAGTCGGACAACGGATCATGTTAAAAATTGTCACAAGCGACTTCGGAATATCCAGAAATTCAGTTTTGGAAATCTGTAAGCAAAAGCTTCCTTTTTATCAAATCCCCGACTCGATCCATTTTGTTGATTGCTTAGAAAAGAATGGCTCCGGGAAGCTAATCCGGCCAAGATGCAAGGGAGGCAGCTGATATGGATTCAATTAGAGAACAAGTTCAGTCCGCGATCCAAAAGGTGATTCCTCTTACTAAAACGCTAGATCAGCTCGGGGATAAGGAAGATCTGCGAGATGCCGGGATGGACAGCCTGAATTGTATTCGACTGATTATTGAACTGGAAGATCATTTCGATATTCAAATACCAGCAGACAAGATTGGCCTTGCAAGCTTTAAAAATATTAAAGACAT
Organism: uncultured Oscillospiraceae bacterium; assembly: GCA_964549475.1. GTDB lineage: Bacteria > Bacillota > Clostridia > Saccharofermentanales > UBA5734 > JBBQKF01. Next base: position 7,975 of record CAZJXH010000086.1, on the reverse strand, counting down.
CTGTGAATTGGTTGCAGAGGCAAGTAAAAAATAAGTCATGAATAAAGCGCGTGCTTGTATTCGAGAAATTGTAAATAGTATAACAAAATCCTGTTAATAGTGAATTGACACGTGAAATAGCGAAATGTATAGTAATAATGTAATCGCGATATCAGATATCCAATAAAAATAAAATTATTTAAATTAATATTGTTAATAAATGAATGAAGCTAAATAAATGAAATTCAAGATAATTGCCCGAAGATGGAGGTTTTATGAAAAAAGGGATTATCTCATTATTAGTGATTCTTGTACTCGTCGCAGTATTAATACTGGCTGTAAATGCAATGAAGGAACCGGTAAAATCGGATGCCGTCGCTTATTCTCTGACGAAAAAGCAGATGTTGGAGAGACACCACATAGAACAAATTTTTGATTATACAGCCGAAAATATTTTGGTTTACAGAAACAATGACAATACCAAAACAGTATACATTTTTTCTGCTCCAGTTGAAAATTCAAATAATGAGTTAGCAATATCAGAAAATGGTAATTATATAGGAACAGGTACATATACAAGTAAACTGCTGCCAAGGTCTTTATCCTCTGCAGAAGGGATAGAAATAGCCAGCGGAATGAATTATATAAATGTTTATCCTGTTGATGATGAAAAATATGCTTCAGAAAAGAACAAAATCACAAATGCTTTTGGACAGGAAAAATCAGATGTGGTCTATAAAGACATGTTTGGGAAAGGAATAGATTTTACCTGTTGCTTAACAAGCTTTGGAATAAACAGCGAAATAATTCTATCAAAATACACAGGGAAGAACATTTTTAAAATTAAAATTAAAATACCGGATCTCATACCGGATACCGGATCTCCAGATTATATCCTTTTTAAAACCGCATTCGAAAAAGGGGAAGTGAGATCAATTTTATATACTTCTCTAGTGACAGATGCAAATGGGATGTGGAGTTATGCAAATACTGTAAAATTGATTGAAAAAGATAGAACTACGAATACCTACACGGTGGAATATACTGTGGACACAGCGTTTTTAGCGAATAAAAACACAAAATACCCTGTTAAAATCAATCAATCAATTCATATATATAAATCAAAACAACCGGATACATCGGCTTATGAAAAAACCGGAGATGAAGCCGGGCATTATCTATCACCGTATATGCTTTTGGGCGATAAGACAATAAAGGGAGAAGGATGGACATTTGTACGATTTGAAACGCTGAATAATCTGGAAATCAATGCGGATAAGGTTGTTTCTGCTAAATACGTTTTCCACAACCTGTTTGATCGACCGAATGAGGTAAGAATCGGGGCTTATGCCGTGACTGCCGACTGGTGCAGCATCAACACACGCTGGTTCAATAGGCCTCCCTTTGATGCGAATCCCATTTATTCAGCCGCGGTTAAAAAGAAAGGTGACTATAATTTAGATATTACTGCATTGGCAAAGGAAATGCTAAAAAACAAAGGAGTCAAGGATGCGAAATATTCAGTACAAAACAGCTTTATGATTCGGTGCGACACACCGGGCGGTAACATTATTTTGCCATCTGGGGATAACGGACTTTTTTCTCCATACCTTGAAATTGTTTTAAAAGAATAGCTCTATCATTTTATGATGATGCAATCAAATGAGAAAGGAAAAACCAAATGAAAAAGACAAAAAAATATTTTAAAGGGATCTCGCAAATTTTATTTCTATCCATGATCCTGTCTATGCTCTCTTATTTTCCAACATTAATAACAGCGGAACACCTTTCCACTATTGACCATTCTGAGTGGCAGCCAACACAAGAGACGGGAATAATACAAAACACAACGGGCGATTTATCCCTTGAAGAGCTAAAGAATAAAGTGCTAAACGAATCGGATAAGCCGGAGGCCATCCGCGAAGATGTTATTGCCGAAATGCAACATGTGAATAGGCTATGGGAGCAAGAGACGGATCTTAACACCATTATGTTTCAAAATAGAGACGGTCAAAAAACCATGTATTATTATGGCGTTCCTGTAAAGTATAATGATGAAAATGGCATAACAAAGGATAAAAGCAATCATGTCATTGAAGTAAAAAACAAAGCAAAACATACAGGATATAAGTATCAGAATAAAGCCAATGATATTCTCACATTGTTTCCTGAGATTATTAATCAAAATAATGGGGTTGTTTTAGAAAAATCGGGAACAAAAATAGAATTGAAACCGTTTAATTATATAGATGGTGAAAATTCAAATATAAACATGAGAGAGTCTGCAGCAAGAAAGGAGGAATATGCCAATGCAGATAATAGAAGCACTGATGCGGTAATTTATGATAATGTTTTCGGAGATAAAACAAAATTGCGATATACACCTACTTTTATGGGGATTAAAGAGGATATCGTCCTTGAACAGTATACAGGAACAAACCAGTTCTGCTTTATTATTAGTACAAACGGGCTGAAGCTAATAAAAGAGGATGATGGCAACATTTATATTGTTGATCCCCTTACAGGAAATAAAAAAGTAAACATGACCTCTGTTTATGTTTACGATAGCAGTATCATACAAGAAAAAAATAGCACTTGTAATAATAATATAAAAATAGAAGAGCTAGTAAAAGACAATGAATATAGAGTAACGATCTATGTTGACAGTGAATTTTTAACTGATACCAAAACAGTATACCCTGTTTATGTGGACCCCAGTTTTGATATACTTACCGCTGGAAGTGGAACCAATAAAACCATCATGGATGCGCCTATATATTCAGGAAGACCAACAACAGCTCACGGAGGGAATCCATATAATGTAATTGGAAACCTGGGTTCTCCATATGCGGTTGGACGTACATTAGTAAAATTCCCGGGATTAATGAATAATGCAGCATTCATTGCACTATTTCCAGCTCAAATCACATCTGTTAATTATTTTATCAGAGAAAACAGAGGAGTTTCATCACCAACTGCCAGTATAGATGCATATATCTTTACTGGCGGTAATTGGACAGAAAGTACTGTAACCTGCAGCACATTTAACTGGAATAGTTATACATGTTTACTGGATACAGAAGATTTTGCAAATTCTAACGGCAGCTGGGGTGATTTCAATATTACGTATGTTGTAAAAGCATGGAAAGCCGGCACTTATAACTGGAATACAGGAATTATTCTTAAAAATCAAAATGAAAGCAGCACAAGCTATTATCGATCATTTGCCTCAACTGACTTTGGAAGCACCTTGCCGTATGTGACAGTGACTTATCGTGCTTTCAGTGCAACTGTAAATAATTATTATGATGAAGGCTATGTAACAAGAGACTTTTACAATCCAACTGGACATATATCATCCTACCTTGATTGTTCGAAAGATGCATTTCATCAGGTTTTTAACATAAATATTGGCAATAACATACCTCAATCAATTACTTCAATAGCAGATAATTGCCCTACAAATGGTAACAATATAAATAATAGATGTACTTGTTTAGCCCCCCTTTTTACTTGCGATCATGATACTGCATACTATCACTGTAAAAATGGATGGGCTCTTGCAACGAAAATTGTTGATATTGTAACGATTCCCGCTAAAACTTTTCCGATTACTTGGACCGGACATATTGCATGTGGAGGAGATTGCATAGGGAATTATCCACAATCGGATTTTGGTGCAGGCTGTGCAGGGAAATGGGCCATTGCTTTATCGATTATTCAAAGTAGTCAAGCTTTAAGAGATTTGAATAGCAAAATGGGGGCAATGCATGAATTGGCACATTGTTTTGGAGCGGACGATAATGATTATAAAAATGGTGAAACTTGTGATGATGAAGATCATTGTATAATTAGCTATAATCATGATATGGATGATATGATTCAATATCATCCATATTCAGATTGGTTTTGTACTAAACACAAAAATCAAATCATTAATTATTTAATCAGTCAGAATTTTTAGGAGGTGGAATAGCATGAAAAAAATAATATTTCTTGTACCAGTAATTTTAGCCACTCTAATTTTTGCTAGCTGCCAAAGGAGCGTCAATCCTCAAACCAGTTCAAAAAATTTGAACAATAACTCAATCTCTCAAAATGAGTCAATGACAGAAGAAATCTGTTATATACCGACATCCTATGCAACAGAAGAGGAATTTCTAACTTGGCTTGAATCGCAAGAGAAATTCGATGAGAAATACAGAAGATTGTTTGCAACTGATAAAGTTCGATTCAAGTTTAAAAAAATCCCGGAAGGATACAATTTAAGCTCAATCAGTGTGCAGATGAATCTGGTAACTTATCACTATAAAAAAGCTGATGAGGAAGTATATATGTACTTTCAATATAGCACAATTCATTACTTTGATATCGATGAGGGAAGCAAGTCAAAAACCTTTGAACAAAAAGTCGAATATTTCGACCAGAAAGTACAGAAAGACAATATAGCCTATTATATTGGGTATCCAAAAACTTTACACGATGAAGTTCTCAGAGGAGCTGTAAACTGGAATATTGATAATTATAGATGTACAATTTACACGGTTGGAATAAAAAGTTTTGATGAAAGCATTATTGACTATTGCAAATTTGAAAAGGTACCGTTGAAATAATGAAGGAAATTCAGGGACAATTTAGCAGGTTCATATTGACATCTCTAAAAGAAGTGATATCATAATGATATCACAATAGTATTAGCTAAACACTAATATCCAATAAAAGAAGGAGATCGTATATGAACGAATCATATTCCAATGAAATTGAACTAAAAGCAATGAACGGCATGGGGATGCTTATCCTCAACATTTTCCTGACGCTTGCAGGATTTGCAGCGCTTATTGTCGGGGGGATTCTTCTCGAAGGAGGAACAATGACTGCTCTCGGGGCTGTCCTCCTTGTTATCGGCATCATCTATTCCTGTGTGTTCTGGATTCCGTTTCTCGGGCTCAAAATTCTAAAACCCCAGGAAGCACTTGTCCTGACATTGTTCGGCAAATACATCGGCACACTGAAAGGGGAAGGATTTTTCTATGTCAATCCTTTTGTCTCAGCAGTCAACCCGACGATCCATGCCGGAATAGCCACTGCGACCGATGACCAGAACCCGATGACCCAGATGAACAAACAAGGAACGACTACTTCTGCAAGCATTCCGAAGAAGACCATTTCGTTGAAAACCATGACGCTGAATAACAACAAACAGAAAGTCAATGATTTGCTTGGCAATCCGGTTGAAATCGGGATTGTCGTCATCTGGCGCGTGGTGAATACAGCACAAGCCGTGTTCAATGTGGATAACTATAAAGCCTACCTTTCCATTCAATGCGACTCGGCATTGCGGAATATCGCACGTCTTTATCCTTATGATGTTGCAGCGGACGGAGAAGAGATGACTCTGAGAGGAAGCAGCCAGGATGTCGCCGAAAAACTCAAGATCGAAATTCAGTCACGCGCTGATATCGCAGGTCTCGAGATATTGGAAGCACGGATCACCCATCTGGCTTACGCACCGGAGATCGCTGCGGTGATGCTGCAACGACAGCAGGCATCTGCTATTATCGATGCGAGGAAAATGATCGTCGAGGGTGCGGTGGGCATGGTCGAGATGGCGCTTGCCAAGCTGAACGAGAATGACATCGTCCATCTTGATGAAGAGAGAAAAGCAGCCATGGTCAGCAATCTGCTGGTGGTGCTCTGCGGCAACAGGGATGCACAGCCTGTCATCAACAGTGGATCGATCTATTAATATTAATGGATAAGAATAATGATTTGAACAAAAAACAAATATTATTACGACTGTCTCCGACGCTGTGGAAAGAACTCGCAGCCTGGTCCGAGGATGATTTCCGTTCGATCAATGGACAGATTGAATTTCTTCTGACGGAGTGTGTTAAGAAACGAAAAAAGAGTTTCTCGGATACACTGGAAAAACTCGATCAATAAAACCGGTTAAGTCAATATATATATTCCAATGATCAAAGAACCCCCGAGGCATACTAGTGTAACAACAATATGCTTCGGGGGATTCTTTTATTTTTAATTGCCCATCCAGCCAGGCTCGTATTATTACGGTTGCTCGAACTGGAATCCAAGATCGGAATTACTACGGAGCAGAAGCTGCTGAAGCGGAATCTGTTGAAACGGAACCTGCAGGAGAGGAGGAACTGATAGCGGATGATCGTTTGATCTTAGGCGTCGGAGTAGGTTCATACGTCGGAAGAATCACCGGAGTGACACTCGCGCCTGGGTTTGATGAGACATCCCCTTTGACATAAATGATCTGTCGAACAAGCCTGGCTATGACAGCAGTTCTTCTTGTTGTCTGATAGCAAGTTGACAAGGTGACAATCCGATCCTTCGGTCCAACCTTGATTCCGAAGTCGTGGGCTGATTTTGCGATCATATCATCCAGATACGCCTGATATTCCACATCGGAAGAAAAACTGGTTTGTCTGTAATTATAATATGGATCGATTAAAAATGTTGAAAAAACTTCGTATTCCAGTCTTGTATTCATAAAATCAATATAAATTTTCGTGCTGTCTTTCCATGCGGTCTCGTTCTTGAAATAATCGGTGATGTTCCAGAACATGCTGTTATTCCTCATCGCATGTCCGTAAAGAACATAATTGTAATCCAGCTGGAGCGGATCGCTTGAATAAGGGGTATTCGACCCGTCTAAAAAGATCGATCCGCAGGCTGATTGCTGTTTGTCGAAATTGCGATAAACATAATACTCATTATCACCAGAATACATGATCGGATAGTAGATGGACTTGGACTTGAAACCGGGCATTGAAATCCACCCGACCATGTCGTTGTTCCTCTTCCATAAATCCTCATATTCGGGCAGTCTTCCTCCATCGTTCAAACGGGTATCTGTTCCAAGAATAATTTGATACGGCTTGTCACTGGGAATATCCTGAGAAGATGACTGGGAAGAATCGGCGATATCAAACGGGTCGCTGGCCACAGTAGGTTTCAAATCGACAATCTGGCTGTGCTGCCAGTCTGCATATGCGTAATCAAACAATTTAAGCCCTATTTTTACTGCACAATATAGAAAAACAGGGATCGCTACCGCTAAAATGATTCTTCGAATCCAATCCTGACGGGAGGTTGGCTTGTTCTTAATATAAAACCGGATAAAAAAACCTTTACATTTTTGCCATGGATTTTGCTTGTTTGTCTTCATATATTCCTCTTGAGTCAGTCAAATCATCTGGACTGAATATAAAATCATGGAGTAGGAAGAACCTTTCCATCAGCATTATCGTAAACTATTTTTTTATCGCTGTCAAACATTATAGTTAAGGACATATTGGCATCAATCCAGATGGATCCCATGCCGATGACTTGGCCGCTTGAATTCTTCTTGACCGGTGCAGGCTGAAGAGCATAACTGTCTATCCCATATGCGCCGGACCAATTTCCCTCGGTGATTTTATACCAGTGTCCGTCGTAAGATGTGTTTCGGGCTGCGGCAGTCAGATCGACGGTAATGGTATAGAATGTCGAACTGCCTGGAACAAGTTTCATGATATATTTTTCGTCATTGACACGATAAAAGTTCCAGGAGCCGGAAATATAGTACTTTTTTACAACGTTTGTTTTATTCAAATCTATTTTACTTGAGATAGATATGCTTTTTACATTACATGCCACCAATAATCCAGATGAACATAGCAAGAGTACAAGCAATATCATCATGGTTTTCTTCATTATGCTTTCATCCTCCAGTTATTGTTTCTTTATTCGAATGATAGTAAGTAGTAATAATTATTACTACTAAATAATACAACCGGAGGAAGTAATTGTCAATAATGAGTCAGGGCAATCTCTTACGAAAAGGAACAGAACATGTGGGAACATGGGGGGGAACATGGAGACGGTTCTTTTGTTTCATAAACGAAAGAAAATGAAACAGAAGAACCGTCCCCAGGTTCCACTATGTTCCATTTCTGTGGTAAAATTTAATTTTCAAGTTCCTATTGAC